>JAEWXO010000075.1 GCA_023458875.1 Bacillota bacterium
CACGTAGCATAACGGAACGCATAAATGCGTTCCCTACATTGAGCGTAACCCTCGTAGGGAACGGATTCATCCGTTCCGTGAAATTCATCCTGCGAAGTTTGAGTTATTACTTTAAAGACGGAAAATACTATCTTTTTGACAATGATGTAAAAAAAGCATATGCAGAATATATAGACTTGACTGTTGAAAACACCAAGTTTATTTTAAAAAATGACGGCAGCTTTACAATAAACGGAAAGTCGGTATTTGGTGAAGATATAAAGGTTCTGGACATAATTGATCATTATGCTATAACAGATGACGGATCACTGTGGTTTTTGACTATAAAATTCGGTAACAGAATTGAAAAGCATAAAATTTACAGTAATTGCGAAGAATTCGTGAACGAAAGAATAGTAAAGCAGAAGGACGGAACAAATATACTTGTATACTGCGATACAGTGAGGGATGAATTTGACAAGGAATATATTTTTGAGATTGGTGATATGAACATAGTCAGCGTATATGGAAAAGATTATATGGTTATTGACGATCAGGGTAATCTATGGAATCTGAATGTTAATAGTAATTTTTATGCGCCTTATCCAAAGATTATTGCTCAGAATGTAGTAAAGGTTGGCACTATTTATCAAAAAGGTTCATCAGACAAAATAGTATATGCTGATACTGACGGTAAACTTCACTACTGTGACAGTAATTATGATGTTGGCCCTTATACTGTTGATGACATTGTGGCAAGTGATGGATACTTTACAGTATATAACAGCGGACCTTTTGATCAGATCCGCAATTACACTTTCAAGGAGGGGGCAACTGTTGATGGTGTGATAATAAGCAGATATAATGATGTACATGGATATGGACTGCTGAGTAATAATCAAACATTGCATTTGAACTGTATTGGCAGATATATGGCTGTTTCCGGTGTAAAGGATTCATGTGGTACAGTTTATGACACGGAGGCAAATGATTTATCAGTTTTAATTCAACGCACTGACGATACGCTGTGGGAGTACAGAATTGGTGCCGGTACAATAACACCTGTTACAGATGAAATTTTAAAATCTGAAAAAAGAGAAGATAATTTAAAAATGTCTGATGTTATTTCGCTCACCACGTATATGACAGGTATCGGTAATCTGAAAGACAGTCAGTTGAAACAATACGATCTGAATGAAGACGAAAAAGTAAATTCACTTGATGTTATCCTTATGAAAGATAAGCTTTTATAACAACGCAGAACTTTGAACAACACAGAGCTCCCCATAATCATACATCATTGATTATGGGGAGTTCTTTTTAACATTACCATTCAGTATACTACAAAGTGAGGCAGATATATAAGCGAAGTCCAGGCGACCGCAAAGCCCGGTCGACTCGTGTGAGTCGAAATTTCTGCATAAGCATTATCTCCCCATATAGGCTGAATAGTAACCTTTTATAAAAATCCCTTGACAACTTTGTCTGTGGCATTTATAATTAAAAAAGATAATCCCTTAACTGACATTTGAAAGGCTGGTATTTAATAATGGGCAAAAAGAATTTTGATTATATATGGACAGACAAGAAACGTACTTTATTCGGGCTTCCTCTGTCATTTACAAGATATTTTATAACAGAGCAAAAAATAATATGCAGATACGGATTTTTCAATATTACTGAGGATGAAATAAATATCTACAAAGTAACAGATAAAAAAATGACACTTACATTTTTCCAGAGATTATTCGGCTGCGGAACAATAACTATATTTTCAAAGGATACCGATACAAGGGAAAAGGATCTTGTATCAATAAAGAATCCTTATGACGTTGCAAAAATTATAGACAAACAGATAAATTCCGAACGTGACAAATACGGCATAAGAGGCAGGGATATGATGGGGGAGCATGATTGCGGTGATGATTCAGACTGTAACTGCTGATTTATACACCGCATTTCCCCGGGAATCCAGGGCTTATAAGAAGCCCTGCCTGCACTCCCGAAAGTGTATTACTACAGGAAAGGACAAGCTATGCTTTCATTTATTACCGAAAAAAAATCATGTTGGGAGCTTCTGCAGAATGAAAGCCGGCCTATCTACATTTATGGGATGGGAAACGGTGCAGAAAAAATCCTCGATGTTTTTGAAAAATACAATATAAAGACAAAAGGCATCTTTGCAAGTGACGAATTTGTAAGAGGCCATTTTTTCAGGAATTTTAAAGTTAAAAAATACTCTGAGGTAGCCGAAGAGGAAGATGATTTTGTGATTGTCCTTGCATTTGCCGCAGGCTATCAGTCGCTTATTGAAAAAATAGAAAATATGGCAGGAGAGCACACACTGTATGCACCGGACGTTCCGATTGAGGGCGGCGGGCTTTTTGACTATGATTACTGCCTGAGGCACAGTGAGGAAATAGAAGCGGTATACAATATGCTCGAGGACGAATTATCAAAAAAAGTGTATGCCGGAATCATCAATTTTAAAATAAGCGGTAAAATACAATATCTTTCCCCTGTAACAACAGACAAATCAGAGGTATATAATGATATTATAAGACCGTCGTCCGACGATATATATGTTGACCTTGGCGCATACAACGGAGATACTGTCCGTGAGCTTCTTGACTGTACAGGTGGAAAATACGAAAAAATCTTTGCAATGGAACCGGACTGTAAAAATTACAAAAAGCTGATAAAATCAGTTGAAGGAAAGGAAAATATTATCTGCTATAACTGCGCAGTCTGGAGCTGTGATACAGGACTTTATTTTTCAAGCAAGGCAGGACGCCAGTCATCCGTAAAGGCGGACGGTGAGGAAAAGGAAGCACGCAGTGTTGACAGCATACTTTCAGGCACCAGAGCAACAATAATCAAAATGGATGTTGAAGGTGCAGAGGAAGAAGCGATAAGCGGAGCGGCGTATACAATAAAAACATACAAGCCGAGACTTATGATATCACTTTACCATAGAAACAGGGATATGTTCTTTATCCCGCTGATGATAAAAAAACTTAACCCCGGTTACAGGTTATTTATCAGGCACCAGCCATATATTCCTGCATGGGAAACTAACTTATATGCAATTTAAAAAATAATAAATTCATTTTAGTTTTTGACTTTCGTAAAAAATGGAATATTGAGACGTGAAAATTAGGTCAATATTTATATTTATCTGAGCAAAAAATGATGTTTATTTTATATTCTTAATTTATTTTTGCAGGATGGCATAAAAACTCTTGCAAAATAAATTATTTTGTTATATTATATAATATAGTAAAGAAATTTAGAAGAACCGTATAACAACAATTATTATCTGGGAGGATTCATTAATGAAAAAATTAAGTGAAATGACGCTTGAGGAATTAGCAGACTTTAGAAAAGATACAGAAAGAAAATATCTTGATTTTAAGGCTCTTGATCTCAAGCTTGACATGTCACGAGGCAAGCCGTCACCTGATCAGCTAGATCTTTCAATGCCAATGATGGATGTTTTAAACGGACAGAAGCTATCATCCCTGAACGGAACAGACTGCAGAAACTATGGTATACTTGACGGAATTCCGGAGGCAAAGTCAATGTTTGCAGAGCTTCTCGGTGTTGAATCTGACAATATTATTATATACGGAAACTCAAGTCTTGCTATAATGTATGATACAATATCAAGGGCAGTAACTCATGGTATTCTTGGAAACAAACCATGGTCATCATATGAAAAGGTAAAGTTCCTTTGCCCTGTTCCGGGATATGACAGACATTTTGCTATATGTGAGTATTTTGGCATAGAGATGATAAATATTCCTATGGACGAAAACGGTCCGGATATGGATATGATAGAAGAATTTATTTCAAACGATGAAAGAATAAAGGGTATCTGGTGCGTTCCGCAGTATTCAAACCCTACAGGAATTTCATTCAGCGATGAGGTTGTAAAGAGATTTGCAGCATTAAAGCCGGCGGCTAAGGATTTCAGAATATTCTGGGATAATGCATATTGTATCCATCACCTTACCGATACTCCGAAAGTAATTTTAAATATATTTGACGAATGCAAAAAGAACGGTACAGAGGACATGGTATACGAATTTGCATCAACTTCAAAAATATCATTCTCAGGCAGCGGTGTTGCTGTTCTTGCGGCAAGCACCAACAACATAAACAGTACAAAAAGACAGCTTGGCATTGCAACAATAGGCTTTGATAAAATAAATCAGCTCCGCCACGTTAAATTCTTCAGGAATGCTGACGGAATGAGATTACATATGAAAAAGCATCAGGCAATTATTGCCCCTAAGTTTGATGTTGTAATAAACGAGCTTCAAAAAAATATTGCTCCGCTTGGCATAGCGGACTGGCATAAAGCAGAGGGCGGATATTTTATTTCGTTTAATACAATGGACGGCTGTGCAAAGCGAGTTGTGGCACTGTGCAAGGAAGCCGGAGTTGTTCTTACAGATGCAGGAGCAACATATCCTTACGGAGTTGACCCTGAGGACAGCAACATCCGTATTGCTCCGACATACCCTTCAGTTGAGGAGCTTACAAAAGCAATGGAGCTTTTCTGCATATGCGTAAAGCTTGTATCGGCAGAACAGATGATAAAATTAAAGCAGTATGATCAGAACTAAATATTTAAAATATATTAAAAGCGGCTATACATATCGGGTATTGATATGTATAGCCGCTTTGCTTGCTTGAATATTTGAATTATCGTTACATACCTTCGATAAATATTGATACAAAACAAAAAAGAGATATGATAAGCCAGAAGATTCCCAGGACAAGGGGCTTTCTTTTTTTATTATATTTAAATGTGATTAACGCTTCCGCTGCCAACCACATCGTCAATAATGATAGCACTTTATTTTCAATCGAGTTATTTATCATTTCATATATAATTATTACTACTGCCATGGTTAAAACACACGCACTTGATCTCTTATATACTTTTAGTTCATCTTTTTCATTCATATGTACGCCGCTCCGTTTCTATTGATTATAAATTTATTGAAATATTATACCATATATTTTCTTAACAATCAAATAAAAAACTAATAATATCTTCTGCGTTATTTTATGATGCAGAAGATAATTTTTTGTCATTTATAAAAATCATTCGAAATAGCACTGTAACCCAATAGCACCTTTTCCATATTTTTTCGACAAAAAAGCTTTACATTCAAGGCGAAATATAGTAAAATAACTATATGTTAATGTTTTGGGAGTGTATAAATTATAAAACATTAACAACAAACTATAATATGATACGGAGAGGTAAGAAATGTCGGGGAAAAAAATTATTTCAGCGGTGCTGAGTATAGCAATGCTTATAGGGGCGCAGTCAATTAGTGCTGACAGCGTTCGGGCGGTGGAGTACGGAATTGATATTTCATCATATCAGGGTGATATCAACTGGGATGAGCTTAAAACAAACAATATAAGCTTTGTAATTATGAGAGCCGGAACTTCAAATTACGGAATCGATAAGAAGTATGAGGAAAATTACATAGGGGTAAGCAGAACAGGACTGAAAAAAGGTGCATATTTATTTTGTAGTTCGGTAACGCTGGAGGGTTTTAAAAAGGATGCTGAGACATTTTTAAAGTATCTGGACGGAAAAAGCATGGAAATGCCAGTGTACATAGATCTTGAAACAAATGAACAGACAGCACTCGGTAAAGAAACGCTTACCACATATGCCCTTGCCGCAATGAACATAATAAGCGAGGCCGGATATACAACAGGTATTTATTCAAATAAAAACTGGTTTACAAACTATATTGACAGAGAGCTTATCGAGGCTGCCGGATATGAAATATGGTGGGCACAGTATCCGTCTATGGTAAAGCCGGTAAATCCGCTTGATTATAACAAAAGTGATGTATGCGGAATCTGGCAGTATTCAAGCCTTGGGCTTATAAAGGGTATTACTCAGAGTACAGTTGACCTTAATATTGCATACAAAACATATCCGCAGAAAGCAGACAAAAACAGAACATCAGAAATCTGGCTTGTTACCGCACAGCCAAATCTCAGACTCAGATGCGGACCGGGTATAAGGTACGGTCAGATAACATCAATCCAGCCAAATACCGTTATTAATGTAACAGAAATAAAAGAAGCCGAAGGGTACAAATGGGGAAAGGTTTCTGTTGGCGGTTATGTAGGCTGGTGTGCGCTTGATTATGCCGTAAAGTTGTCATCGCAGAATGTTAAAGACGGGGAAGATAAAAAGGCGGATGTAAACGGTGACGGTGTTGTTAATATGAAAGATTTACTGGATATAAAAAATTATCTCCTTGGCAAGGCAGGTAAACCTACGTATGCGGATGTAAACGGAGACGGAGCGGTAAATATATTTGACAGTGTAGCGGTAAAGATGAAGGTGCTTAAGGGGTAACAGAGAGAGGAAAATAAATGACGGCAGGTATGAAAAAATGATACACGACTTAAAGATTATATTCAGAAAAAATGATGAATCGGGTTACGGAAGCTATATGGGTTCACTCATGCATGGTGTACTTATGGAGCATATATCGTCTGAATATGCAGACAAAATGCATATTTCCCAGATGCATCCATACAGTCAGCATACATGCTTTGAGAATGGCAGGCTTGTCTGGTACATCACAGTGCTTAATGATGAGGCAGGCAGATATATAACTGATGTGCTTAATCCAGTGGAAAAGCATTTCAATAAATCTTCAAATGTATCAAAACATATGAAGATTATTTCTGAAAATGAAGAACTTCTCCGCATTTTCTTAAACAGTACTCCTGAAACAGCCGGCAAGCTTGATGCTTTTAATAAAATCATGGAAGTACAGTTATCAGTTTCAGATATTTGTGAGTATGAACGCTTCATCGAAGGCTTTCAACTTGGAGCAAAGTTAATGCTTGAGCTATTTTTAAAACAAGACTCATCAGAATTACGTGATATTCAATAATACATTTTTCAAAAGCTGGCTAAGTTAAAATTAGTCAGCTTTTTTGCATTATTAATCAACATTATTATCAACGGTTAACCCTCTGTCTAATAAATCTTGTAACCTTTCTGATAAATATTGAAGCTTTATTGTTGACCTATAATTAAACTTACTTATAAAATCTGATATTTCTCTCACAGAATAACCAGCAATACAAATAAAAATAACTGTCAAAATACCATACGAAATTATTTCTGATGTATTAGATCCCACATTAATCTTACCAGCAAAAAAAGCTAATACAGGTAAAATATACACACCTACAAATTTATTACTCTTCTCTTTTTGTACTTCTATCGATGTATTCATTTTCGATACTTCAGCATTGCATTTTTCAATAACCTTTATTATCTTTTCTTTACTATTTATACCGAAATCCGGCATAACAAGAATTTCTTCTAATTTATCTAATTTTTCGTTGTATTGTTTTATTTTATCTTTCCATTTCTTACGATTAATATTATCCCCAATCATCGGTAAAATTAATGTGGCTGCAATATAAATAACAGAAATAATTATACCAGATAGCGTATGATTGTAATAAAATAATATCCAAGCTAAAATAGGTAAAATAATTAATGTGATTACTGCGATAACGAAAAACACGCCTAATTTTTTAACATTCTTAAAAAAGTTATCATCCTCTTTGGTTGCCTCTTCAAAAGCATTTAATAAAATATAAATCATTCCACGTTCACCTTATTCCCAAAAGGCTTTCCAGCTTCATTATATGTCAAATTAAAAATCATATCTGACAGCCATTTTTTAAATGAGGGATTATCGTTGTATTGCTTGAACAGTTCCATATTGTCAGACATAATACTGAAAATAACTTGCTTTAAAGCTCTCTCACCCTCTATTTTTGCGTTTTCTTTATCGGAATTCTTCATGGCATTAAGATATTTTTCATCCTTAGTTACCATATTTGGAATTTCTGCAATCTGCCTTCTTACATTATCAGCATCACTCCATTGAATATTACCGAACATATCATTAAAGATATTTAATATATTTGTAAGCATGTCCATTTCAACTTCATGAGCACCTCCTGCTTTTCCAGTAGGAACAGGCGAAACTTCTGCATTATCATCTTCAAGCTGAATAGAAACCATTGTTTTTGCTTCAGCTCTATAACTATCAAGATCTATTGCATCAAGAATACCCTGTGAAAGGTCATCTTCTTGAGGTGACGGTAGTTTAGGCAATAACAAATTAAGGAATATTAAGAGCTTTTCCCATTCTGCATTTCCAAACGGCAAGATAGCTCCTAAAAATCCATAGGTTCTAACAAACCCTTTAACTGCACTTTTAAATCCAATTTGGGCATCAAGGTCAAGTGCTTCTTTATAAATCTTAGCACATGAATCAAGAATAGGGTCAATCTTTTCTCTTGAAGCACCATCAAGATATAACGCAACTAACTGTTCCACATTACTTTGTGAATAAACATCATGCTTTTCCATTTCTGCAATCAGGTCATAAAGTTTATTTGGGTCTGTTTCTGAAGAAAGTATTGTTGTTCTATAATACGTTGAAAAAGCTTCTTCAATACCATTCTCATCATTTGCAAAATCAAGCACGAAAGTATCGTGCTTCTGAGGATGTGCTCTATTTAATCTTGATAAAGTCTGAACCGCTTTAATATCAGTAAGCACTTTATCAACATACATTGTATGTAACAACGGTTCATCATAACCAGTCTGGAACTTATCAGCAACAACAAGAAAACGATATGGGTCTTTCTTAAATTCTTTTTCAATAGTATTACTTGGAAAGCCATTAATTGCAGACTCATTTAAAATCTTTCCATTATATTCCTTGTCACCTGAAAATGCAATAATAGCTTTATAGGCACTTTTTCTTAATTCAAGACACTTTCCTATTGCATAATAATATTCTATAGCACGTTCAATACTGCTTGTGACTACCATTGCACGAGCTTTACCGCCGATTTTTCCTTGTGCGATAACCTGTTCATGAAAATGGTCAACAATCATTCTTGCTTTTTGTGATATAGCATACTGATTGCTTTCTACAAAACTGCGAAGTTTTTTCTGTGCTTTCTTTTTATCAAACTGTGGGTCGTCTGCTATAGTTTTAGCAAGCTTATAATAACTGTTTACAGGTGTATAATACTTCAAGACATCAAGAATAAATCCTTCTTGAATAGCTTGTTTCATAGAATAATTATGATATGGGAAGTGCTTAACAGTTCCGTCCGGCTGTGGAACAGGTATCCCAAACATTTCAAGAGTCTTATTTTTAGGAGTAGCTGTAAATGCAAAATAGCTTGCATTTGTGAGCATTTTTCTTCCCTCAATAAGTTTATTAATTTTATCTTCGTTGCTATCTTCATCTTCTGGAACAAATTCACCAGAAAGAGCAATATTCATTTTTGCAGACATATTACCGCTTTGACTGGAATGTGCTTCATCTATAATAATTGCAAACTTGCTGTCTTTGTGCTGTGTGCCTATATCATCAAGAATAAATGGGAACTTATGTACTGTTGTAATTATTATCTTCTTTCCATTTGTGATAGCTTTTTTTAAGTCGCCTGAATGCTCTGCCCAAGCTACAGTATGAGAGGATTGCATAAAACCCTTGATTGTATCACGAATTTGCTTATCAAGATTAACTCTGTCAGTTACAACCACAACAGAGTTTATAATATTTTCACCATTATCATTCTGCAAACCAACAAGCTGATGTGCAAGCCAAGCAATCGAATTTGATTTTCCGCTTCCTGCACTATGCTGAATAAGATAACGCTGTCCTACTCCGTTTTCTTTTACATCTGCAAGCAAACTTTTTACAACAGTAAGCTGATGGAAACGTGGGAACACTTGCTTATATGTTTTTTTCTTTGTTTCGGGGTCAATTTCTTCAATAACCTGAGAATAATTCTCAAGAATATTTGCAAGCTCATACTTTGTAAGAATATCCTTCCAAAGATAATCAGTCATTATTCCATCGGGGTTAGGTGGATTACCTGCTCCGTCATTATAACCCTTATTGAATGGCAGAAACCATGACTTTTTCCCATCAAGCTTTGTGCAAAACTTAATCTGTGCATCATCAACAGCCAAATGAACCATACAGCGTTTAAACGCAAACAGCAGTTCACGAGGGTCACGGTCTGTTTTATACTGATAAACAGCATCTTCAACATTCTGTTTTGTCAGCTGATTTTTAAGTTCACAAGTTATAACTGGCAATCCGTTTATAAAAACACAAAGGTCAAGGGCAAGCTTTGCATTATCTTTTGAATACATAAGTTGCCTTGTAACGCTGAAAATATTCTGTTCAAACATTTTCTTTGCTTCTTCATTTTTTTCAGAAGGTGTCATATAGAACATAACAAGGCTTGCAGGATATACTTTCATTCCGTTGCGGAGGACATCAATAACACCACGCTTTGCAATTTCGCCTTGCAAGCGGTTAAGAAACTGTATCTTTTTTAGTTCACTTGTAAACACGCCAAGTTTTTCAAGTTCTTTTGGCTGTGTTGACTGCAAAAAACGGAAAAGGCGAGTTTCATCAACAGCGTAATCCTTGTTATAATCTGCATTTGTCCCTTGTTCATAGCCGTTTTTGCTCATAAGATAATTAACTATGAGAGTTTCAAAACCTTGCTCTTTAGTGTTTGTTGGCATTTTATTCACCTCGTTCTTTTTCTGACAGCCATTGCGTTAATGTTTCTTACAGAAACCTCATATTCTCCAGTATTCATATCAATTACAGAAATATGAAAGTCTACATTTTTCTCACTGCCATATATATGTATTTGCCCTGAAAAATTCGATTGTATTATAGGACTAAATCCTGATGAATTACAATAACCTGCTCCTGTATAATCGCATATTTTATCTTCAATATTACCATTCATTAAGTTGTTAGTATTGAATTTAAAATCATTAAAATTCATTTACTCTTCCTCCGTTTCAAAAGCCTCGTCAATTTCTTCCGTATCCTCGCTTACTTCCTCAACCGCCTCAAAATCAGGCACAACCACATCACGAACATCAACCTTGCCTGTAACAACATCAGAAATAAGCCTTGTTCGGTATTCGTGGAGTAGGTTTATTTCGTCATTGATTTTCATAACAAAACTATCTATTTTATTAGTTTGATGATATACAAAATCTATTATGTCTTTTTGTTCTTCTATATTTGGAACCAGTATAAGCAATTTACTTATATCTTTATATCCAATAGATTGTCTAACGCCACCACCCATTCCATAAAATACTTTGCATATGTCAAATGAATGTAACTGTAAGTATAAGTACTTTGGTAGAATATTTTCTTGAGGCGATAAACAAGTATATGCTGATGTAATGATACCAATTTGTGTTACTAAGCCAACACGCAAGCTTTTATGGTCATTTTGTAAATCAGTAAGTCTAAGAATAATATTGCCATCATTTATTATTTGATATGTATCAAAAGATGACGGTAATAATCCTGATGTTGTATTTATATTTTTATTAATAATATTACCATAACTCAGTGACAAAAGGTTTTGATTATGAATTTCTTTATTAGAATTTTTTTGTTCTTTTGCAACCTGAAATAGAAATAATATCTCCCAATGCTCAGGTATCTCCCCCAGCCACTCAACCCCACTATCTTTCATCGGAACATTTTCATCAAGTCCCTTTGTGACAGCCTTGTTAATGATTGCCTGTTTCTGCTCTTTTAAAAGCTCAATCTGTTTTTTCTTTGCGTTGATAAGCTTGTTTATTTTTGAAAGCTTCCAGTCAAGAAAACGCACGATTTTGTCTTGTTCGATGCGGGGTGGGAGAGCAATTATTACATTCTTTAAGTATGGTGCATATAATGTTCTTTGAATAGAACCTACTCCTTTTGAGGCAAGAACAAACTGGCTTACAACATTATTATCTCTTATCAAAAAATTCATAAAAATCGGATTAACATCAAAAACAGTTCTCATAACAATATATGCAGGACTAACTATTCCACGATATTTTGAAACTCCAACCGACCCACGCCATGCTTGTTGATTATTCAGTACAATATCACCATATTCAACTAATTGATATTTTGACATATCTTCACTAGGTTTGTGAACCTGCTTTTGTGAAGTATCTTTATATGATACAACGCCTTTGTTTAGATAAACAGATAACAATTCTTCTTGAATATTATTTTGCACACACTTTTCTTTACATATTACACATAATCTGTACTCACTCCAATGCATGGGTATCATGCGTTTAAATATCATTCCACTATCTTTATAACTCTCATAAGTTTTCATCATTCATCTTCACCGCCGTTATCGTCATTTTCCGGCAGTCTGCCTGCTTGTGAAGCTAATTTCTTTTCCTGTGTTTTTACACGGCGTTCAAGCTTTTTTATATCCTCTGATGGCGGAAGCTCCTCAGGTTTTATTCCTCTTTGCCCAAGCATTTCACGAACAGATAAATTATTCTGAACGTGTTCACTCGTGATCGGTGTTTCGCCCTGCAAATCTTTTTCTTCAACATTATAATTTGTCATTTCAGTTGCAAGATTTTTTGCAGCAATTGTAAGAGTAGGAAGAAAATCTGCAAGCGGACGATTATCCTTTACACCAAGCTTTTTCTTCATTTCAGCGGTTGTATGCCCGCCAAATAAAGCCATATCGCCCTTTGAACGAATTCTGCCAAAGCCTTTGTCATCAACACCACGCTCATAAATATTTTGTGAAAGACGCTTTTCTGATTCAACAAGGCGACCTCGTGCTTCTGTTCTTTCTATATATGAAATTCTTTCCTCAATAAGCTCCTGTTTTCTTGTCTGAATGGCAAAATAACCTTGTGCAAAAGCAATTTCTTCTTTTTTAGGGTCACCATTCTGTGCAATTAGATAACAAGCATATCTTGTAAGCATATAATCTTTAACTTCACGCTTACCGCCTTTTCCGAGGGTGATCATTTTCGTGACCTCACGAAAATGATCAGAAACCAATACATTACTTGTTTTGCATGAATCAATAGCTCTTTGAATTGCTTTATCAAAATTTTCCCAGCGTTCATAGCCAAGCAACAGCATAATATCACGTGCATACCAAAACTCAACATTTGCATCTTCAATAATATTTATTATACTGTCAAATCTATTTTTTATTTGACTAATTTTATTCTTGTCCATCTTATTCTCCTATGATTTCTGTAAGCATACCGTCTGTTTCAACTTCAATTTTCCTTATATCCGCAACAATTTCATCAAGCGGACGAAGTTCCACAGGCTTGTAAAAATATTTTGTAAAGCTAAGCTCATAGCCGATTTTTGTTGCCTTTTCATCAATCCAAGCATCAGGGGCAAAAGGCTTTATTTCATTTTCAAAAAATGCTTCAATACCGCCCTCATATGTAAATGGAATTTGTTCTGTGTCACTTAAATTTTTATCAGGTTTTGGTGTGCCTTTTTTATCTGCAACAATTTTCCCATCTTCATAAAGAGGTCTGCAAACTGTCACTTTCCAATAACCAAAATCTTCATTATTGAAAATTTTACTGCATTCACTTTCTTCCATTTCAATATACATACGAACAATTTCACGGCGAATGTCACTTGAAATTTCACAGTTCTTCTTGCCAAGATTTTTTCGCAGTGGTGATTTCATTGAGGTTGCATCAATAAGCTGAATTTTGCCCTTGCGTTTATCTTCTTTTTTGTTTGATAAAACCCAAATGAATGTTCCAATACCTGTATTGTAAAACATATTATCAGGCAAAGCAACAATAGCCTCAACCATGTCATTTTCAATCATATAACGGCGTGCATTGCTTTCACCCTGCCCTGCATCACCAGTAAAAAGGGACGAACCATTATGAACCTCAGCAATTCTTGAGCCAAGAGGAGTAGCAGTTTTCATTTTTGATATATTGTTTAACAGAAATAAAAGCTGACCGTCGCTTGTTCTCGGTATCATTGAAACATCTTCATCACCAATGCTAGCGTTGAAACGTGAATCAAGAATATCTTTCTTTCCGCCAAGTTTATCAGCATCAACTTTCCAAGACTTTCCGTAAGGTGGATTTGACAGCATAAAGTCAAATTGGTGTGTTGGAAAGCCGTCATTTGATAGCGTTGAACCAAATGCAATATGTTCAGCTTCTTCGCCATTTCCTTTAATGAGCATATCAGCTTTTGTAATAGCATATGTTTCAGGGTTAATTTCCTGCCCAAAAAGATGAACAGATACTTTTTTATTATACTTTTTAGCAAGCTTATCCAAACGTTCTTGTGCAACTGTCAGCATTCCGCCTGTTCCGCTTGCTCCGTCATAAACAGAATAAGTGCTGTCTTTTATTTTATCAGCAACTGGAACAAAAATTAAATCCGCCATAAGTTCAACAACATCACGTGGTGTAAAATGCTCTCCAGCTTCCTCATTATTTTCTTCATTGAAACGGCGTATAAGTTCTTCAAAGATAACCCCCATTGTATGGTTATCAAGTGCAGGCAATTTAACTCCACCCTTATCATCAAGAATAGAGTGTGGACTAAGGTTTATATCTTTTGACACAAATTTTTCGATTACTGCACCAAGAATATCTGCATCAACCATCGTATCAATTTGATTTCTAAATTTAAACTTGTCAAGTATCTCCTGAACATTCGGCGAAAATCCGTCAAGATAAGCAACAAAATCAGCTTTCATCTGCTGAAGCTTGCCTCTTGCAGGTATATCCCTAAGCTTAAAAGGCGAACTGTTGCAGAAAGATTGTCCAGAAGCATTACAAAGTGCATCAGATTGGTCACTTATTCCTGCATCATCTAACATTTTCTTCATCTTCAAAACATCATCTTTTGTATCTTCAAGAACAGCGTCAAGACGGCGGATTACTGTCATGGGAAGAATTACATCACGATACTTTCCACGAACATAAACATCTCTCAGACAGTCGTCTGCAATACCCCAAATAAAACTTACAATTTGATTATATGATTGGTTATCCATAATTCCTTTATTCTCCCAACTTAATAACATAGCTTATAACTATTCATATTACATTATACTATATTTATTAGCATAAATCAACAATAAATCGACAATTTCCACATAGAACTTTATAATTTATGCTTCTTAAAATAAAAATCATCAAAGAGGAGTATGCTGATTTTATCCGTGCAATAACACCGATAAATTTTCATTTATTTGAGATTTATCTTAGGGAAAAATGCGGAATAGATATTAACGACTATGTTGAAATAAAGAGTAACGGAGTACGTGTATGGAGCAAAACAAAGCTGTCAGGTAAAAGAATCGGAGAATGTCTTGAAAGGTCTTATTCAGGGGGATTAAAAGAAAATTCAGCAGTAAATTCTGACAGCTTTGCAAAGCTTATTGAGGAATTCTCTGCTGACAGTGATATTATCAAATGTGCTAATAACCTGCGTAACGTAGAAAAGGAAATCCGCAACAAGACAGCGCATACAATAGTAAGCGTTACAGATAAGGATATAAAGGCTGATACAGGCTTCAGAGCAGATGAAATATTTGAAATGATTATCAGTATGCTTAAATATTCAGGCTTTGATATATCAAATAAATGCATAAAGTCATATGATACAATGAATGAATATTTAATAAACGATATGTAAAACTTCCTTCAGTATAAAAAATAATTCTAATAATTAATTTACACAACAGAGCTTTAATTCTTTAGCAGCGGCAACTCCGGCCAGTCAGCATAATCAAACCCCATAACAATATAGCGATTCACTTATGTTTATATGGTGAGTCGCTATTTTTAATTAAATCCTTGTAAAATTTCAATAAAATTTTCAAATTTTTTCATAAAACTCATAGTTGACTATAGGCTTCAAAAATGTTAAAATAATAGATAATGATATTTTTTATATAATGACATGTGGAGGCTTTTGCGTGAATGTAACATTGATAGCACATACGCCTGAACCTGAGAAAATTGTTGCAGCGGCAGCAAAGCTCTGTTATTCCGATTCCGGATGTGAAACTCTGCTTGATGGTTTGGATGAAAAAAAATCTGAGAAATTTGTTGAGATGCTTGCGTCTATGGGCCATGAAAGCCCGATTGAGCATGTTTCGTTTACCTTCGGTATAGAGGGTGTTTCAAGAACTTTGCTTGCACAGATAACAAGGCACAGGATAGCATCATTTTCGGTTCAGAGTCAGAGATACGTAAAAAAGACTGATTTTGTATACATTACTCCTCCGGAAATAGAAATTGATGAAGAGGCAAAAAAAATATATTTAAAGTCAATGAATGATTCCCTTGAGTCGTACAACAGACTTGCAGATATTCTCGAAAAAAAACATTATGAGACATTCATAAGAGACGGAGCTGATGAAAAGTCAGCACGTTCAAAGGCTGAAAAAAAGGCGATAGAGGACGCAAGGTTCGTTCTGCCAAATGCATGTGAAACCAAAATGGCAGTCACAATGAATGCCAGAAGCCTTGTAAACTTCTTTAAGCTCAGATGCTGCAGACGTGCCCAGTGGGAAATAAGAGCGGTTGCAGACGAAATGTTCAGGCTCTGCATAAAAACCGCACCTTCACTTTTTAAAAATGCCGGACCTGCATGCATAAAAGAGGGAAGATGCCCTGAAGGAAAGATGACATGCGGAAAATATTCAGAGGTCGCTGAATACTATAAAAATTTAATAAAATAAATATCGGTGGGTAAAATGCTGGAATTCAGAGAAATAAATATAGATGACAGAGAATGGGTCAATGAGTTATTGAAACAGTCAGATTTTATGGGATGTGAGTACAGCTTTGCCAATAATATGGCATGGAGAAGATTATACAATACAAAAATATGCCGTTATAAAGATTTTTATATACTTATGTCTGACAGCGAGGAAACGGCGTTTCTCTATCCTGCCGGAAGCGGTGATTATGCTGATGTTCTCGGTCAGATGCGGGAGTATGCCGAAAGCAGAAAAAAACCGTTTAAAATATGGAATGCATCCGAAAATCAGATAGAATATATGAGGAAAAATTTCTCAGACTGCTTTGAAGTTATACGTGATGACAGGCAGTATGATTATATATATTCTGCTCAGGAGCTTATTGAAATGAGCGGAAAGAAATTTCACGGAAAGAAAAATCATATAAATGCATTTAAAAAATATAACTGGAGCTTTTCGGAGATTACCGAAAAGGATTTTGATGAGTGTATATCATTCTGCGTTGAGGATTATGTTAAAAACGACAGAGCAAAGACCGCGTCAGGTGTTTCCGAGCAGTTCGCAATTAATACTTTCTTTACGAATTACAGGGAGCTTGAGCTGATGGGCGGATTGCTGCGTGTTGACGGAAAAATTGTGGCTGTTTCTATAGGGGAACGGCTGAATTCCGATACGCTTGTGGTTCATATAGAAAAAGCAGACACAAACTACAGGGGTTCGTATGCTGCTATGTGCAATGAATTTGCAAAACATTTTGCAGTGGGATACAAATATATTAACCGTGAAGAGGACCTTGGAATACAGGGACTGAGAAAATCAAAAAGATCCTATAACCCGCTGTTTCAGTTAAAGAAAGATATAGTGATATTTAAATAAATATTTTAAAGAAGGGTGGAATAAGCATGATATATATTTTTTTGGCAGACGGTTTTGAAGAAGTGGAAGCAATTACAGTTGTTGATTTACTGAGAAGATGCGAGCTTGATGTAAAAACAGTCGGTATTGGCAGAGAAGCAATAAGGGGTTCACACGGAATACTTGTTCAGTCAGATATTGCTGACAAGGATTTTGTTTTTGATGATAATATCGATATGATAGTTCTTCCGGGGGGAATGCCGGGAACACTTAATCTTGAAAAATCACCTCTTGTTCAGTCGGTTATTGATTTTTGCGTAAATCATGACAAGTACATTGCTGCAATATGCGCAGCACCTACCATATTAGGCCATAAGGGCCTTCTTAACAATCAGAAGGCTGTCTGTTATATGGGCTTTGAATCACAGCTTGAGGGTGCGCTTATAGGTGATGAAAAGGTATGCGTTTCAGATAAATTCATTACATCCAGGGGTGCAGGTACTGCAATCGAATTTGCACTTAAAATTGTTGAAATTTTAATATCCGAGGAGAGAAGTAAAATACTGGCAGATTCAATTGTGTTTGGTTAATGCCATGAATAAATCTGACTTTCGCAAAAACGTTAAAAAAACAAGGTCTTTTCTTTTTTCTTCAGCTGACGAAAAGCGTGCTGCTGACATTCAGATATTCAGGCATCTTACAGGGTGTGAGCTTTTAAAAAATGCAGATATTGTTTTATGCTATGTATCTGTAAGAGATGAAGCCGACACACGTATGCTTCTGAATTTTCTGCTTGAATCAGGAAAACGGACAGCTGTACCAAGATGCCGCGAAAACGGGAAAATGGATTTTTTTCTGATAAATGATACTGACAGTATGGTGCTGTCTCCCTATGGAATACCGGAACCGGAATACAGCGAGGATATGATTGTAAATGACTTCAGGGGTGCTCTGTGTATTGTTCCCGGACTCGCATTTGATAAAAACGGAAAAAGAATAGGATACGGGGCAGGATATTATGACAGATACCTTGAAAACAAGGATATTGTAACAGCAGGTCTGTGCTACAGTCAGCTTCTGTTTGATTCTGTACCGTCGGAGGCACATGATATAAGCGTTGATTATATTATAACAGAGAAAGGATTTAAAGAGATTAATGGATAATAAAACTTTAAACGAGGAAGACAGTATGACAGGACATGAATCACCGGAGCATAATACTCCGGGTCATAAAAAGCCGGCAGGAAAGAAGGAAACGCTGGCGGGATTGTACAAACGTGTTCAGGAAGAAAAACGAAAGATAAAAGCTCAGCAGATGCAGGAGCATTCGGAATCAAGAAAAGTAAATGTAAGATACATAAAGCCTAAAAAAGGAAACAGAATAGCTGTAAGCATGGTATTTACATTTATCATACTCGGTATATCCGTTGTTTCTTCAGCGGCAATAATATTTCTGGCAAAAGAAGTATTCGGAATCGATAAGAGTGCTTCATCATACACAATTAATGTCCCTGAGGGTGCAACTGTTGATGATATAATAAAGATCATGACTGATGAACAGATAAGCAAAAACAAGGAAGAAATAATAAGAGTACCTGCAATGTTCAAGCTCATGGTAAAGATGAAAGATGCAGAGGGCGGATTTATTCACGGACCTCATACGCTCAGACCCGATATGGGTTATTCGGCAATAATAGAGGAGCTTAACAGTGATGAAAATATCAGACGTGAGACGGTTGATATTACATTCAGAGAGGGTATAAATATTTATGAAGCGGCAACATTGCTGGAGGAAAACGGTGTCTGCGAAGCTGAAAAATTTATTTATTACTTTAACATCGGACTTGATGACTGTGAGTTTGAGAAAAATATTCCTAAGTCAACAGCTATTGACTTAAGATTTTACCGTATGGAGGGATACCTTTTCCCTGATACATATCAGTTCTATAAGGCATATGATATATCAACAATGGAACCACAGGAGTACGAAGTTATAATAAGAATATTCTATGATAACTTTGAATCACACTATACAAAGGAAGTATCGGATAAGGCGACACAGATGGGCCTTTCAATGGATCAGCTTATTACTTTGGCATCAATGATTCAGGCAGAAGCTGCTTCGGATGAAGATATGTATAATGTTTCATCAGTTTTCTGGAACAGAATAAATAACTCCGATGAATTCCCGAGACTGGAATCAGATCCTACTGAAAAATATGTAAATCAGATAATAAGAAAACTCAGCGATCCGTTAAACGAAAACATGGTCACAGCGTACAATACATATAAATCAGCAGGACTACCTCCGGGAGCAATATGCAGTCCCGGTGCAAATGCTATAAATGCGGCTCTGAATCCGAACCCGACAAACTATTATTATTTCTGTGCAAATATTGAAACAAGAGAAGTTTACTATGCTGAAACACTTGAACAGCATGAGATAAATCTTGAGCTGGCAGGAATATCATTAGATGACTATTGATTTAATTATGGAGGCATTTATTTGAACCTTGAAGTATTATCACCGGCAGGTGATCATGAAAGGCTTATGTCGGCACTTAACTATGGTGCCGACGCCGTATATCTCGCAAGAAAAAACTTTGGAATGAGGGCGTCATCCCCAAACTTTGATTTCGAGGGATTGAAGGAAGCAGTAAAAATCTCACATCAGAGAGGCGTTAAGGTATATCTTACATGCAACACATTACCGAGAAATAACGAAATTCCGTTGTTTGAACAGTTTGTAGATGAAGCTGTTGAATGTGGCGTAGATGCAATGATAGCAGCAGATATAGGAATTATTTCGCTTATAAAAAAATATGCACCGCAGATGGAGATACATGCTTCAACACAGACAGGAATAGTCAATTATGTAACTGCTTCAGAGCTTTACAATATGGGATGTAAAAGGGGTGTTCTGGCACGTGAGCTTTCACTTGAAGAAATTGCTGAGATACGTGCTAAAACACCGAAGGAAATGGAAATAGAGGCGTTTGTACATGGTGCGATGTGTGTTTCCTTTTCCGGAAGATGCCTGCTGTCAAGCTATCTGGTAAACAGGGATGCAAACAGAGGCGAATGTGCACAGCCATGCAGGTGGGGGTATCATCTGATGGAGGAAAAAAGGACGGATGAATTTTATCCCGTATTTGAGGATGAGCAGGGAACATATATACTCAACGCCAAGGATATGTGCATGATAGAGCATATAGACAAGCTTCACAAGGCCGGTGTATACAGCCTAAAGATTGAGGGCCGTGCAAAGTCAGCATATTATGTTTCGGTTATTACAAATGCCTATCGTATGGCAGTTGACTGCTATAAAAACAGCAAGGACGGAGAATATATCCTTCCTGACTGGATACGTGACGAAGTTTATAAGGTAAGTCACAGAAAGTACTGCACAGGATTTTTCTTTGGACATCCAAAAGACAGCCAGTACTATGAAACAGGCGGTTACATCCGTGAATATGACGTGGTCGCTGTTGTTGAGGAATGCCGTGACGGAAGAATATACGCAGTACAGCGCAACAAATTCCTTGCAGGAGACACTCTTGAGGTCTTTTCACCGGGAGTAAAGCCGGAAACAATAAAAGCAGACATCATCTATAATGAGCATGACGAACTTGTCGAAAGCGCGAACCATGCTATGATGAAATTCTCGATACCTTGTGACAGGATTTTTCCGAAGGATTCAATAATAAGAATACAGAAATAATTTATAATATTAAAAAATATTAACAGGAGAGTACAATGAAAAAGATAATTACACTTATTCACGGCTTTTGTATGTCGCTTGCGGATAGCGTTCCGGGTGTTTCCGGAGGAACGGTTGCGTTTCTGCTTGGTTTTTATGATGACTTTATCGGTGCACTTGACAGTATGGTTTCCGGAACTAAAGAAGAAAGAAAAAAAGCACTGTTCTACCTTGTAAAGCTCGGAGCTGGCTGGGCAGTAGGCTTTACGATGGCTGTGCTGATACTTGCACAACTTTTTGAATCACATATTTATCAGGTTTCCTCACTGTTTATAGGCTTTACTTTTTTTGCTATTCCTCTTGTAATATTTGAGGAGAGGGAATGCCTGGGGAAAATGAAAAGCCGAGCATTTTTTATCCCTATAGGAACGGCTCTTGTTGCTGCGATTACATATCTGAATTCCTTAGGCGAAGGCAAAAGCTTTGATATAAGCAATCCTGGAATAGGCATGTTTGTTTATGTTTTTGTCTGCGGAGCAATAGCAATATGCGCTATGATTCTTCCGGGAATATCAGGTTCTACGTTGCTGCTTATTTTCGGAATTTATCTGCCGATAATCAAAGGAATAGAAGATCTGCTTCACTTCGACTTCCATGCTTTCCCTGTCATCTTTGTATTCGGTCTGGGAGTAATAACAGGAGTTATAAGCATAATCAAGATAATAAAGAGATCACTTGAAAAGCACCGTGCCGCGACAGTATATCTTATTATAGGCCTTATGTTAGGTTCACTGTATGCAATTGCAATGGGAGCAACAACTCTTGATGATCCGCGCGATATGATGACTTTTGATACATTCAGCCCATTATTTTTTGTAATAGGCGGCGTAGTAATATACGGAATGCAGCTCTTCAAAAAGATTGCAACCCCTGAGCCTGCTGTAACAGAATAATTTTTAAACTTATTCATTAACAATAAAAAAGGATTGTATCATAAACTTGATTTTAAAGTTTATGATACAATCCTTAAATTTTTTTAAAAGCGTTATTTATGCAGATTTATTTCAAATTTTATGGTTGTTCCGTAACCTACCTCTGTCTCAATATCAAATGAATCAGTACAGTTTCTGATATTTGTAAATCCGGCTCCTTTACCCATGCCCTTTGCATGAATATCGGAGTCCTCAGGGACAGTTGTATATCCGTCTTTCAGAGCCTGATCAACATCCTCAATTCCCGGACCGTTATCTTCGACAACGACACTTATTTTTTCGGACGATATCTCTGCTTCGATTATACCTCCGTTTGCATGAATGATCATATTAAGTTCACACTCATAAACTGCAAGCGTCGCTTTTCTTATTATCTCCGGGTCTACATCCATTTTGCTCAGAGCCGCTTTAATATCCTCGGACACACTTCCCGCGTTAATAAAATCATTAGGACTTACTATATAGGATAGTTTGGTTGTTTTATCCATTCCAGCTGATTTCCTTTCTGAAAATAATCTATAAATTGTTTTTTAAGTATGCTAAAATATTTTCCGGTTTTTTTTCGTCGCAGTGAATAAAATTTATTTTTTCATGAATGTCAGTCAGATAATGTGCATCGGAATCAGTTATTATCCTGCATGATTTTAAGTAAGGATTTTTTTCGATAACCGAGGTGATATCTTCACATTTATTTATCTCTGCGCACATAAATGTGCTTGACGGAGGAATTGCTCCGAATACTGAAAGCAGGCTGTCAGAGCTTTTTGTAATATGCGCCGGAATCATTATCCCATTAAATCCGGTTATTATCTCCGGCAGGCTGTCAAAGCTTATAAGTGTGGCATTTATTAGCAGTCTGTCAATGCAGCCGCATACCTGATCATCAAAATCAATAATACTCTGCTTTCCGAAAATATTTTCATTGTTTTTTATATCAGGAAGATTACTGTAAACAAATTCATCAAATCCCAGCGCATCGTCAAGCGAACTGAACAGGCAGAGTACATGTATTTCTTCGGATGTTGTAAGTTCCATACCTGGAATAACCGTTATTCCGTATTCTGCGGCAGCATTTATAAGAGGAGCGCAGTTGCGGCATGTATTGTGGTCTGTAAGCGCTATGACGTCAAGTCCGTTTAAGTACGCCATTCCTGCAATGTTTGCAGGAGTCATATCATCGTCTCCGCAGGGCGACAGACACGAGTGAATATGAAAATCATATGAGAGTTTATTCATGAATAAGCTTTTCAATCATAAATGCCGTTTCAAAAACAGGATATTCAGATTGAAATACAGTAATATTCTGCTGTCGTGCCTTTTCTGCAGCCTGCTCGTCAAGCCCGGTATTTTCAGCAAGTATAATACATGCTGATTCAGTAAGTGAAGCGACGGCAAGGGTGTTTATGTTGCCCATTACTGTTACCCATGCCGCACCGGCAGGAGATTTGCTCATTGCAAGGCTGAGCAGATCACAGCAGAACACCCTTGATATAGTATTGTCATTCATATTTCCGCTGTTTATTATTTTAAAGTTAAGCTTCTCTGCAATTTTATCTGCAGTCATATTTTTTTCCTCCGTTTGTTAAATAAGTATATGAGCCTATGCATATTTGTCATATATATTTATTCACTATGTTTAAGTTATTTACCATGCAGGAATTTTGGTTCTCACGATTTGACCAGGCTTTGCTGCCGCGTCTTCGACCTTCTAAAATATGTGTTCCTGGCAACTGATAAATATTTAAATGTTTTGTTAATTATGCGGTGATATTGAATCTGATAAATTATAAATATATTCTTTAAGGAGAGGGACACAGTCTCCCTCACGCGCAAGACCTCTTGCAATATCTTCAGCGAGTGCTTTACATGTAGGTGCACCGCATGAACCACAGTCAAGTCCGGGGAATTTTGCACACAGCTCATCAATTTTTGCCATAAGTGAAATGCTTTCGGCAAAATTATTTCCAAGCTTGTAGACAGGCTCAAATTCAATCTTTTTATCAAGCATTGCCCCGTCCACTATAGTGTTTCCGATGTGATTCTTTGAAATAGGGAGGTATTTGCAGAGTTTTTTAAGCTTTGCCTGTGCAACGTATGGATTTTCTACGCAGAGAACGCCTCCGACACAACCACCGCTGCATGCGTTAAGCTCAATAAAATCAAGATTATGAAATTTCCGGTCCTCAAGGTCCTCAAGGACGTGTATGACATTTTCTATTCCGTCTGCTGCAAGGTAGCTGTCAGTGAGAAGCCCTCCCGCTTCGCCTCCGCTGTTACCCCAGCCCACTCCTATTCTTCCCGAGATTGCAAATTCCTCAGGATTGTCTGCTGTTTCCTTCATAAGAGGCAGAAGCAGGGGATAAATATCTTTTATTGCTATAACCGCATCTACATCTGAACTGTTACAGCCTAACGGTTCCTTACACGCTGTTACCTTTGCAGGACACGGTGAAATAAATATAATACCTATTTTTTCGCTTGGCAGTCCCGTATCAGCTATTGCTTTTTTCCTTGCTATCTGTGCTGCAAGATCAACCGGGGCAGCAAACGGAAGCAGGTGGTCGATAAGATTTGGGAAACGTACACGGATAAGCCTTACAACACTTGGGCAGGCTGTACTGATAAACGGTTTTTTTTCAGGGTGCTCGCTTACATAGTTCCTGGACATTTCCGATATCATTTCAGCAGCCGCACTTACCTCGTAAACATCATTAAATCCCAGAAGCTTTAATGCGCTGAGAACAATATTTACATCGTCAAGATTGTTGAATTGTCCGTAAAGTGACGGAGCCGGAAGTGCAACAGTGTATTCGTAATTTTTTATAACATCAATAGGATCATATGAGGCTATTTTTGCATGGTGAGGGCATATACGGATACATTCACCGCAGTCGATGCAGAATTCTTTAATGATTTTTGCCTTACCGTGCTGTACACGTATTGCCTGTGTAGGGCATCTTTTTATGCAGTTGATGCATCCCTTACAGAGATCAACGTCAATATTGACTGAATGGTAGAATTCTGAACTCATGAAATATACCTCCCTTATTTTTATTATTATATAAATCAGGTTATGTGGTTCCTGATTTTCAGATGGCAGGTTGCATATTTACATCTATAATGCACATTGCCACGTTAAGAAAGGGATATGCCCTTATTTGAAATGAAACAGGTATCAGAGATTTACCTGCATTGTTACGGTTGTTCCTTTGCCTAGTTCTGTCTGTACATCCATAAAGTCGCTGTATTTTTTCATATTTGGGAGTCCCATACCTGCACCGAAACCGAGTGAGCGTATATTGTCAGGTGCAGTTGAATAACCGGCCTGCATTGCAAGCTCAATATTTTCAATGCCGGGACCGTTGTCAGCAAGAACCATTGTAATTTTATCTGTTGTTATCGTAACTGAAATTGTACCGCCGTTTGCATGTATCACCATGTTGATTTCACCCTCATACATTGCAATTACGACTTTTCTGATTATTTCAGGAGCAACGCCCATTTTTTTAAGTTTATCCTTTAAATCACTTGAAGCTTCACCTGCTCTGGTAAAATCATCATTGCATACGGTGTATTCAAGTTTTATCGCATCTGTCAATTTTCTTTACCTCCGCTTAATCCCTTTGAATATAGTATGCCACATGCCTCGAACATCTTTCTTGATGTGGAGAGTACCGGTATGTTTCGCTCAATTGCAAGATCTATAGTAGTACTGTCCGGAACCTTTCCTCTGACAAATACTATACATGTTATGTCCATCATTTCGGCTGTACGGATAACCTGTGGATTACACAGTCCTGTAATCAGGACGGATTGATCCTTGACAAATGCAAGTACGTCACTCATCATATCAGATCCGCATGCAGTATGAACAACATTGGACAGATACTCTTCACAGCAGAGAACGTCAGCATCGAGAAGTTCTTTGATATCATTTACAGTCATAAATTAAATCCTCCTAAAGATATGTGGTAAAAATTCATATATATCTATTGTAATTATGATATAATTATAGCATACAGTATAAACAAAAGTAAAGAGCTTACGGGAAAATCGGTATAATTAACAGGGCAATGTATTGATATTCAGTAACATATGTGAGCGAAGTCCAGGCAATCGCAAAGCCTTTTCGATTCATGCGAATCGAAACCCCTGCTTTAGTAAATTAATTACATTAAAGCCTAATATTAATAACAAATATAGTTGCTTTGTTTTTTCACATATGATATAATATATCATATGTGAAAAAAATACTAATCTTGTTCTATAATTTATTACGATAAAGGTGGATTTTACATGATAGCACTAATTACCGGCGCAAGTACAGGAATAGGAAGAGACATGGCTGTTTATTTAAGCAGTCTCGGGTATGATCTTATTATTACTGCACGGAATAAGGAAAAGCTTGTTGCTTTAAAATCAGAGCTCAGGACAAAGGTAAAGATAATTACTGCTGATTTATCTCTGCCCGAAAATGCTCTGAAGCTATACGAAAGCTGTAAAAATATAAAAATAGACCTGCTTGTAAACAATGCGGGCTTCGGAATTGTAGGGGAGTTTGACAAAACCTCCCTTGATCAGGAATGTGACCTTATAAACCTTAATATTACTGCACTCCACATACTTACAAAGCTGTTTCTGAGGGATTTTAAAAAAAGAAACAGTGGCAGAATATTAAACGTTGCATCGTCAGCCGGATTTTTTCCGGGTCCGCTTATGGCAGCATATTATGCATCAAAAAGTTATGTAATAAGTCTTTCGGTTGCCGTTTATGAAGAGCTTAAGGAGGCTGGAAGTGATGTTTCCATAAGTATTCTTTGCCCGGGTCCTGTGCAGACAGAGTTTAATAAAAGAGCCGGTGCCGCAAACAGCTTTAAACCTGCTGACAGCAGGGAAGTTGCTGAATATGCAATTGATATGACATTAAAAAACAAGCTCTATATAGTGCCTACCTTAAAGATGAATGCAGGTATATTCGGCGCGTCACTTCTTCCGTCAAAGCTTAAAGCAAAGATAATATATAGAATACAGGACAGAAAAAAGTCTGTATAGTGTCAAGAGGGTACAGTGTACTTTGATAAAATTTTTTACGGAAGAGTTAAAAAAATATATATATACGCAAAAAGAAAGGAAATGTTATAATTATGAGAAAACTAAAAATATTTAAAAGAATGCTGTCATTGCTCCTTGCGTCAGCAATTCTTATTTCAATGACAGCGTGTAACAACAATTCATCAAAGGATAAAAACAGTTCGTCAGTCTTCAATCTGAGTGAGGGAAAGAAAATTTCAAATTATTATGAATCAAAGGATCTGGGTATTCCTGACGGAATCGATTATTTATCTTCGATCCAGTCTGTAAATGAAAAGCTTTATCTTTACGGAATGTCAGTTGCAGATATGAATATGGCAGAATTTTATAAGCTCGATACCAACAGCAAATCAATTGAACAGTTCAGGCTTGAAAAGTCAACATTCCCGACTGCCATATCCTATAACGGTGGAAATTTCTACACCACTTCATTTGATGAGGAGAGCGGCGCGGTTGTATATGTTCATGGGGCTGATAAAAAATGCAAGCAGACATTAAAAATTTCTGATAATTCCGATACTGTCGTATACGGTCTTTCATCAGATGAAAAAGGAAACCTGTTTGTTCTTACGCTGTCCTCAAAGGGTATGACTTTTATATCTGAAATGATTGAATTTGACGCAGACGGTAAAGAAACAAAAAGAATTAATCTTGGAGATACATTAGGTAAGACAACAGGAGGAGTATCACTTTATCAGCTTCTTCAGAATGATAAGGAAGGTAATATCTATACTGCAAGATTAGATGTAAACATTATGACCGGCAATATTTCAAACACAGTTATTTACAAGCTTAACAGTGCTCTTGAAAAACAGTATGAGATTTCTGACCTGACGGAAATAGGTCAGCTTACGAACTTCTTTGTAAGCCCTAACGGAAATCTCATGGTTACCGGTACTGACGAATCAATGAAAACATGCTTTGTCAATGAAATTAATTCTTCCGGAGTAACCGTAAACCGTTATGAAATAGCTGGTGCAATGATTGCTTTTAACGGTACGGATGAAAGCAATATTATTTATTATACCGATGAGGCTCTTTTCTCATATAACCTCGCAGATAAAAAGTCAACTGAGTTATATAACTTTATGTCTGATGATGCACCGCAGGGCTTTAAAAACGGTACTATTGCCGTAGTTGTTGATGACGGAAATGTTGTTTTGTATACAGTTCCAAGTGACGCAAGTATGTACAACATGCTTGTTATGAATACGAACGGAGAAATAGAATCCACTATTCCTATCGTTACATCATTAAACGGAAATTCAAATTCAGTGTATGTTTCAGCTGATGAAAATATATACTATGTTGAAGAGGTATATGATTTAAACAAGGATGCGGATTCTGATGATTCACAAAAGTGCAAGCTGAAGCTTCGTATTGTTGATAATCAGGGAAACAAGATAAATGATTTTGACATTCCTGACTTTACAGGAAACGAAAGCACATATGTTTCAAACTTTGTTGTTGACTCAGAAAACAGAAGCTATTTTATAGTTGAATCCGACTCATTCCCGGATAAATACTGCCTGTATATTATTGATTCCGAGGGAAAAGTTCTTGTCAGCAATACAGATAAGAGTATAGAAGACATAGACTCTCTTATTGTTTCAAATGACGGAAAGGTTTATGCACAATATTCGTCCAAGGATGATAAAACCGAATTTGCAGAGGTAAATCCTTCTGACAGAAAGCTTGGCTCCGCTATTGAGTTAAAAGGCGTGAATGTAAACAGCTTAACAAACCTTTATTCCGGAAACGGGGATTATAGTATTTATATTAATGACGGAACAACTTTATACGGATATAATTTTGAAACCGGAAAGTCAGAGGAGATAATAAACTGGCTTGACTCTGACTTCAGTCAGGTGTTCCGCAATATGGCAGTTGTAAGCAAGGACAGTATTGCATGTATAGGATATAATGAGAAGAGTATGGATTCTGAGGATACTGTTCTTTTGCTTAATAAAGCTGATGATGAAAAGCTTAAGCAGATAAATGAAAAGTCAGTAATAACTGCGGCAGGCTGTTCTGTAAGCAGTGATGCGGCATCCAGAATAACAGCGTTCAATAAATCAAGCGATAAATCAAGAATACAGGTTTATGATTATGCAAAATACAATACAGAGGATAATGAAAGTCAAGGAATAAAGCAGCTTAACAATGATATAATATCGGGGAATATTCCTGATATCATACTTGTAAACAACAGCCTGAATATTGACACCTATATCAAAAAGGGAATGATTACTGATTTAGATGCTTTTCTGGAAAAGGACGATGAGATAAAGAAAGAGGATTATCTTGAAAACATATTCGATATAGGTTCAAGGGATGGCAGACTTTATCAGATTATTCCCGGCTTTTCAGTTTCAAGCCTTGTAGGTAAAAAATCCATTGTCGGCGGAGAGAGCGGATGGAACATGTCTGAGTTCCTTGAGTTTGCGGAAAAGAATAATGGTAAGGATATTTTTTACAACAAAACAAGGGATGAGCTTCTGAGAATGTTTATAGGTGCAGGAATGTCAGAGTTTGTTGATTATTCAGCTTTAACATGTAATTTTGATAATGATGATTTTATAAAGATACTCGAATTTGTAAAAGAAAAATCCAGTGATGAAACAGACGATGAAAAGACAAATGACCAGGTGCAGAAGGAACATATTGAATATGAAAAGAGATTCTGGAATGATAAATGCCTCCTTGACTTTGTAACTGTAAAAGGCTTTACGGACTTCAATATTCTTCAGAAAGCATATATGAAAGAGGAGGTTTCATTCAAGGGAATGCCTTCAGGCGAAAAGTCTGCTGCGTCAATAGAGTTTTCAGAGAGCTTTGCAATATCTGATAAATCCAAAAACAAAGATGCTGCATGGGATTTTGTAAGGGGTTATCTGCTTGACGATTATCAGAAGACGCTTATTGACGGAACAATAGACAGCGGATTCCCTGTAAAGCTGTCAGTACTTGATGAAATGGTTGCAAATTCGCAGAATTCACAGACAAATATAATGCAGAGCTACTTTGTCGGTGACGAATCCATTCAGATAGGAGTTATTGATGATGATAATGTCGAAAAGCTTAAGACTCTTATAAAAAATATAAAAGCCGATACAAATTATGATGAAACAATAATTGATATTATAGATGAGGAAGCAAAGGAGTTCTTTGCCGGCAATACAGAAGCATCAAAGGTCGCTGCAAATGTACAGAACAGAGTAAAGATTTATATTGACGAACAGAAATAATAAGTACTGAAATTTAAAAAACAGAGAGGCTTACAGGCGATATATTATCACCTGTAAGCCTCTGTTGTGTTTGGATTAAGACATAAAGAGTGCCGTCAGAGAAAATCTCCGGCGGCACTTTTTTAGTTTAATTAACTTGAAATTATCCTAAAAGAAGATTCTTTAATTTGATAACGTCAATAATTGAAATTTTTCCGTCATTATTAAGGTCTGCATTGCTTCTGGACTGTGAATCAAGCTGAACTTTTCCTACAACAGCCTGAAGCATTGTTACAACGTCAACAGAAGTTACTATACCGTCACCGTTTACGTCACCTCTTGTATTGGATGATGATGAAGTTGTAGTTTTTGTTGTAGCTTTTGTTGTAGCTGTTGTTGTCTTAGTAGTTGTAGTAGTGCCGCCGCCATCAGTAGTAATAGTTATAGAATCAATATTGAATGTACCGCAGTCAATCCACCAAACACCGAACTTAACTTCTCCGCCGTACTGAGTCTGAATGATCTTGGAATCAGCAGAGCTTACGTTCCATGTAATTGTACCCTTGTTGCCGGAGATAGTCTGTGACATATCAGCAGTCTGAGTCCAGTATT
>JAEWXO010000076.1 GCA_023458875.1 Bacillota bacterium
AATTATATGTATGTTCCCTAGCAGAATTACATTTATATTCAGAGTTGCAAGTAGAATTAAAAAAAGCACAACCAGTTAGTGTGTACTGTTATTATTATCTTAATTATATGTTAGAAGAACAAGGACAGGGTAATTTACCGGAGCATGATTGTATAGAAGTGGATGATACATATTTTCAAGATAGATACAAATGGCTTATATCAAAAGAGTTAGCTTCAATTTATCAGATTAATGAAGCAAAAATTGAAATGATCAATGCCCAGATGAGTGAAAATGATATTGATTATTTACAAAAAAAGATGTTAAAAAAGATGGAAATTATTTATATTAAAGATCCTTTTATTGAAAAAATAAATTATGCTATTAAGAAAAATCAACATATTGAGTTAGAAAATATTCTTCAGTTTCCAATACGTTATTTAGGAGATTACGAAAAAGATGGAAAGCCTAAGTTAAAACATACATTTTCATGTCTTTATAGCATCCTCAAATATTTAGAGATATGCATGCAAATTAATTATAATAATATTGAAAAAATAATGCTTGTGGAATATGGAACAGAGATAATTAATAGTCTAAAAAAAGGAAATGCATATACTATTGATTTTCTAAAGAGGCTATATTTAAATGTAGAATATTTCAGAAGAGACATACTTACACAAGATGGAGATACAATAGCAGACTTTATACATAGGATCTTAGAAAAAAATGCACCATATGTACTTAGTGAAATATTAACTCACAAAGCCGATAAAAGAATAGAAACAGTATTAACTACCAAAGGAAAATTTGCGTACCGAGCAGCATTATGGCAATTTAGTAATGCTGTTGCAGATGATTATGGTATTTTGGATGCTGGAATGTTGTGTTTATCTTATATTAGAATTATCGAGTTAGAGATGAACGAACGAATTATTAATCCTTTGAGAGATAATTATTATAATGAAATATTAGAATACTACAATGAACTTCATAGTAGTGTGACTGAAGATAAACTGGAGGGATTAAAAGAAAATTGGGAAAAATGTATTTCTATATTAAGTCCAACAGGTAAGAACTTAGAACTTGGATCTATTTTTAACATTTTAGATAGAGTGAGAGATAAACGGTTTAGAAAGAAAAGTGTCAGTAATAAAATGTCTGAATTCATTGTTACTAGGATGCAAATGATTTTAACTCAGCAGGGAATAGATGCTCTAAAGTCTGGAGATCTAGCAAAAATTATTGATCCTAAAATAAGGGAAAATTATCGAAATCCTCCAGCGCACACAAGGTATGTAAATATTGATACGGCATTGGGATGTAGAAAATATGTAGAGGAAAAGTTAATTGAGTTAAACAGATATATTCTAAAATAATTGACAACTTCCAGCTGCCACACCATGATAAAACCAAATATATAATACATAGCAGTCAAGCTTAATAAAAAGTTTGGCTGCATATTTTTTACCCGGAAGGAGCGTGTTAAGATGAAATGTATTATGAAAATACCTTAGAACTTCTGAAAATCCAAATAAAAGGGGGAATTAAATGATTCAGGAGCATAACTCAGACAAGGTAGTTGCATTAACTGTTAGAGCAACGAGAATGACGGAAGATGTTCTGAGAAGTGCAATAAGACAGTTTTTGTATCAGCAACAATCACAGAGTCAGGTAGTACACAGAGGAAGGCAGTCGGTCAGGCATCTTGTGCTGGGAAGTGGAAATAATCAGCTAACCAATATTGAGGTAACTGATCAGAATATCAGATCTTTCAACCGTACGGCTTGTCAATTCGGTATTGACTATGCTCTGAAAAAAGATTCATCTGTGAGTCCACCGAAATATCTTATATTCTTTAAAGCAAAGGATAGCGAGGTAATGACGGCTGCTTTCAAACATTTCCTAAACGAAGAGCTTAAAAAAGATAAAAAACCGTCGGTCAGAAAAATGATTAAATCTCTTGGTCAGAATAGCAAATCAATTCTGCAGGAACGTACAAGGGAAAAGACAAAGACACGAGAGGCAGAACTATAATGAAGTTTGAGAAACAGAAAGTAATTAAGGTGCTGCCTTTTGTCATGTTCGGGTATTTCTTTGATAAGGTTTCACAGGCGTTTACAACAGCGGAAGGAATCACACTGAATGAAATAATATTAAATGGCATTAATGGTATCGGCAAGGTTTTTCATTCTCCGTTACCAAGCTTAAATCCAATAGATATGATGATTGGTATTATCGGAGGATGTATAATTAAACTGATCGTTTATATTAAAGGTAAAAATGCAAAGAAGTTCAGGAAAGGTTGTGAATACGGTTCTGCACGATGGGGAAAAGCTGAGGATATAAGGCCGTATGTTGCTGATAAGTTTGAAAATAACGTTATTCTTACAGAAACTGAAAGGTTGACTATAGAGAGCAGGTCTGTATCGGGACCTAAATATGCGAGAAATAAAAATATTCTTGTTATTGGAGGATCTGGTTCAGGTAAGACACGGTTTTTTGTAAAACCTAATCTTCTTCAGATGCACAGCAGCTATGTCGTTACTGATCCAAAGGGAACCGTTCTTCTTGAAGTCGGTAATGCACTTAAAGAAGGCAATTACAACATTAAGGTGCTTAATACGATTAACTTTGCAAAGTCAATGCACTACAATCCTTTCGCATATATCCGTTCAGAAAAAGATATTCTTAAACTGGTAAACACCATTATTTCAAATACTAAAGGTGAAGGAAACCAAAGCGGTGAAGATTTCTGGGTAAAGGCAGAAAGACTATATTACTCAGCTCTTATCGGCTACATTTGGTATGAAGCTCCCGAAGAGGAGAAAAATCTGAATACGCTTATTGAAATGATCAATGCTTCAGAAGCAAGGGAAGACGATGAGAATTTCAAAAATCCTGTTGATCTGCTGTTTGAAGAACTTGAAAACAGTGATCCCGAGCATTTCGCTGTAAGGCAATATAAGAAATATAAGCTTGCTGCCGGTAATATAAAATGATAAAGAGGTTTTAATCACCTCGAAAATGAAAGAAGGTAGATACATAACATCAATAGGAGGTATATTATGAGTGATGTTAAGATTACGGCTTTGTACGAACGACTAAGCCGAGATGATGAATTACAAGGCGAAAGCAACAGCATATCAAATCAGAAACGAATGCTGTCGGAGTTCGCAAAGCAACACGATTTACCCTGCCCCAAGCATTTCACAGATGACGGTATCTCAGGAACACGCTTTGACCGTCCGGGCTTTGTCGCTATGATGGAGGAAGTAAACAAGGGTTTGGTTGAAGCTATCGTTGTCAAGGATATGAGCCGAATGGGACGAGATTATCTTGTTGTCGGGCAGTATATGGAGCTGTTGCGACAGAAAGGTGTCCGTCTGATTGCCATAAATGACGGAGTTGACAGCTTCAAGGGTGATGATGACTTCACACCATTCCGCAATATTATGAATGAATGGTACGCAAGGGACACAAGCAAGAAAATCAAGTCCACGTTTAAAGCAAAAGGAAAATCGGGCAAGCACGTTGCGAGTACAACTCCATACGGCTATCTGAAATCACCCGACGACCATAACCAATGGATTGTTGACGATGAAGCCGCTAAAATTGTACGCCGTATCTTTTCAATGACAATGGCGGGTTGCGGTCCGTATCAGATTGCACAGACACTTGAAGCCGAAAAGGTTGATATTCCTGCCGTACACCTTGCCAAGAACAACGCAGGGCTACATCAGAACAAAACCTTTGAAAATCCGTATCACTGGGGTTCGTCAACTATTGCAGGCATTCTGAAAAAGCGTGAGTATCTCGGACATACCGTCAATTTCAAAACGCAAAAGCATTTCAAGGACAAGAAAAGTCATTACGTTTCGGAGGATAACTGGGTTATCTTTGAGAATACGCAAGAGCCGATTATCGACCAAGATACCTTTGACAACGTTCAACGTATCAGAGGGAACGCAAGACGTTATCCGGACGGTTGGGGCGAAGCTCACCCATTGACAGGGCTGCTGTATTGTGCAGATTGTGGCGGTAAGATGTACGTTCACAGGACAAACAACGGAAAACGCATTGCACAGTACACTTGTGCCAATTACAGCAAGATACCTTGTGGTGTTCTATGTACTTCACAGCACCGAATAAACGCTGATGTCGTTCTGTCGCTTATCTCTGAAATGCTCAAAGCAATTGCCGAGCAAGCGAACCTTGACCGCAATGCTTTTATGAAGCTTGTGCAGGAGGAACAGGCTGGTAAGCTTTCCGATGAAGCGAACAAAGCCAAGTCGAGAATTGAAGTTGCGAAGAAACGAGCCGAGGAGCTTGAAGTGTTGATATGCCGTATTTACGAGGATAATGTTCTCGGCAAACTTCCCGATGAGAGATACACGTCCTTAAATATGCAATATACCAAAGAGAAGTATGAAATAACCGATGAAATACGTTCTCTTGAAGCAGTTATTGCCGGTGAAAACACACACCGCAACTCATCACAGCGATTTATGGGGCTGATTGACAAGTACGAAAGCTATGATAATCTTACAACCACAATGATAAACGAGTTCATAGAGAAGATTGTTATTCACGAGCGTGACCGTAAAGGCAGTACCGATACGACACAGGAGGTTGAGATATACTTCAACTTTATCGGCAGATACGTTCCGATGTCATTGAGCGAACCAGTTGAGCTTACTCCCGAAGAACAGGCAGAGCTTAAAAAGCGTGAGGAACGCAAGGACAGGCTTCACAGAAATTATCTCAAACGAAAGGAGCAAGGAAAGGTACAACAGGATTATGAGAAATCCAAGGCAAAGAAAAAACAGGCTATGGACGAAATGAAGAACAAGCTAAGAGCCGAAGATATTGAGAAAGGCATATTCACACCGAAAAATCAACTTTCACCGGCAACTCCGACCTATGTCGGAACAAGTGCTTAAAAATGGACTGATACGGGGCGTTTTATTCAAAACCAAAGGCTTTAGAGCCTACAATTTAATACACAAAGCAAGACGGCAGGTAGTTTTATATAAACACCTGCCGTTTTTGTTTTGGGGCTATGGAAAGGAGCTTATTCAAGAATGACACTATCCAAGTACGAGAAAGAAACCATTATTCTCACAAGCGAGGGCGATACGGAGTACAGCATTGATACGTTCAATCCAGGTCTGAAACGCAGGCTTGCGGATTTCTGCCGAAAATATCCCGACATTTGCAAGCATAACGGCACAGACCAACACGGCGGAGCAAGTTACACCGTCAGAAAGGAAAGCATTTCAATCCGATTGCTACCGCCAATTTCCGAAGAAAGAAGAAAATCAGCCAGCGACACCGCAAAGAAGAATAACAGTGCCGCAAATTTTAAGAAAGATTGAGGTAAAGACTATGGGAAACAGAAACAACATTGCAGAGATTATTGACCGTACAGCTTACACGACACTCAAGAACAATCTCGGAGGAGAACACAGCTTGTCTTTTCATATGTTTGCAGATGCTTTCGATGAGGAAATTGACACCGCCGTATGCAACAAGTATAATGTGACCGATACAGCGGATATTCCCAAGAACAGCGTTATTGACGCTATTCTTTTCGTTCTCAATATAAAGCCGTCGGAAGAAATAATTCAGTTGAGCAAGGAATACGAGAATAAATTTCAGGAGTATATTTATCATTTCGTTGAGGATATGCCGAAAGACACCCTTGCTTACCAACAGCTTATAAGCGATTTTCTTTCAAGCAAATCCGACAGTTCAGGTGCAATCACCGATGGTGACATTGGTTGCCTTGAATATGAAATGGAGAGAACGATTGAAGCTCACCTTTACGGAGTAAAGCGTAGCAAGTTTTATCATTATCTCTACAACGAATGCACAGATGAGATTGACACGGCTTTTGGAAAAGAGTTTGGAATTGATGATGTCAGCGAACTCCCTGCCGAGAGGTTTATCGAAGCAATGCAGTTTATTGGCAAGTGGAGTCCGTCGGTTGATATACAGGAGATGATAAGCGAGCTTGAACGCCATAAAAACAAAGCCAAGACAACAAAGTGATAGACTATAGTGCGAAAGCACCGCCCGATTGAAGTCGGGCGATACATAGCAGAAATCTTCACATTTCAAGAAATAATTTGAGCAAAAAAGTCTGCGTGGGGTTGAGTTATTCGAGTCAATATGATATAATTTTAAAGAGTATAGCTTTATAGTTTTCGTGAATCAGTAAAGGTAGGAATTATTATGATAGATAAAGAGTCACCTATTTACCCAATGGTAAATCAATTGTTTGAAGAAGATTGCTTGGAGTGTATGAAACAAATACCAGACGAAACAATTGATATGGTACTATGTGATTTGCCATATGGAATGACGCAAAATAAATGGGACAGTTATATTCCTTTGGATTTGTTGTGGAAACAATATAACAGAATTATAAAGCCAAATGGAGCTATAATTCTTACGTCACAAGGGTTATTTACAGCTAAGTTGATAATGAGTCAACCGCAACTATATAAATATAAATGGGTTTGGGAAAAATCCAAACCAACAAATTTTCTTAATTCAAAGAAACAGCCTTTGCGAAAACACGAAGATGTATGTGTTTTTTATAAAAAGCAACCAACATATAATCCACAGATGACGATGGGAGAACCTTACAACAAGGGCGTTAGAAAAGACCAATTAAGTGGTAGTTATGGCGATTTTCAGCCGGTACACGTCTTTAGTGACGGAGAACGTTATCCAACAGATATCATTTATATAAAAACGGCTGAAAGTGAAGGCGAGGTTGTACATCCAACGCAAAAGCCAATAGAACTAGGTAAGTATTTTGTGAGAACTTACTCAAAACCGGGCGATGTTATTCTTGATAACACATTTGGAAGCGGTTCGTTTTTAGTTGCGGCATTAGCAGAAGGTAGAAATTTCATAGGAATAGAAAAAAACGAAGATGTAGCTTTATTCAAGAAGGATAACATTAACTATATTGATGTTGCAAAAAGAAGATTATTTCTAGCTTGGGGAGAACTTGATAAGAAAACCAAGCAAAAAATTGCAAAAACGAATTTGATAAAAGAATTTGAGGAGCGATAATACTATGCCGACAGTAATAAGAAGGAATGAACGTAGTTGGGCAATTGAACTCATTACCAAAATCAACAGCGTTACACACAATAATGATTTATGTGTTAAACGTGCAGGTGGAGAAAGCACTATTTCTACTGGACGTGGAAATACAATGTTTCCTGATGTTATTTTGTACGGTGATAATGAACAAAGCATCTTCCTTCAGGGTTGGGAACTGAAAATGCCTGATGTACCGATAGAAGATGATACTTTCATAAAAGATGCGCAAAGAAAAGCAATTGCTTTAAATTTGAATAGCTGTTTGATATGGAATTTTACTTATGCAGTCTTATATATTAGAAATGATGACGATTCTTTTACATTAGTAAAACAATGGTCTGATACTTGTATGATAAAAACCAGACTAGATGTAGAAACATATAGAGCTGAATGGGAAGCTTTACTAGAAAAAGTATTGATAGAGATAAATCAATACTTTATTTCAGGTGCATTTCGTCAATCGTCACTTGGTGATGTTATTGCTAATACAACAATTACAACATTGGTTCAAAGAAATAAAGTCCTTGTTGCCGATGAATTGCGCACAAGTTCAAGAAACGATGCTGTTATGACCGCATACATTGACAATTGGTGGAGTGATGTTCGTTCAGAATATGAGAATGACGAAAGCGATAAGTACAAAGCGTATGCCAAGACTGTAATCTTGAATTGGTCAAATAGAATTCTTTTTGCACATTTAATAAAGCATCGTCAAAACGCCGCTTTTGAAATAGATAAGGTTGACTACACAACCACGCCAACAGAGGCAAATGAAATTTTTAAGGCAATCACAAGTAAATGTGATTTTTATAACGTTTTTTCTCCAGTACGATATAATAATATTTTGCCAATTTTGTCTTGGCAAGATTTTGTTGAGCTGTCACTGTTTTTAAAAAACAATGGGATAGAACAACTTAATCAAACCGCATTACAGAATATATTAGAAGGCTCGGTAAACACAACCAAGAGAGAAATAAACGGTCAATATACCACACCACCAGAGCTAGCCAATATCCTTGTTCAACTTGCCGTGCGTGATTGGAGTGACACTGTTATTGATTGTTGTTGTGGCACTGGAACTATATCAAAAGCGGCGCTTACAATAAAAAAAGAAAAGTTCAATGTATCTGAAGCGGTAGAAACTGTATGGGCTTGTGATAAATATCAATATCCCTTACAAGTTGCAAATATCAGTATGGTAAGTTCAGATACTATTAACTTAGCTAATAGGCTTTTCCAACACAATGCATTAACCTTATCATTGGGTGAGAATATCAATATTATAAACCCTGAAACAGGAAATGAAATGACATTGGATTTACCTCAGTTTGGAACTGTTGTTTCTAACCTTCCATTTGTTGCGTTTGGGAATATTCCGGATGATGATAAAGCAATTATTTCAGAAGCAGGCTTAAATTCTGATATTGGCGGACGTTCGGATTTGTATTGCTATATATCGGTAGAAATATCGAAAATACTTAAGCCAGATGGTATGCTTGGAATAATTACATCAAACTCTTGGCTTGGAACTGATGCAGGTACTACTTTTGTAAATGCACTTAAAAGCAAATATGATTTTATGCAGGTTCATATTAGCGGAAAGGGACGATGGTTTCAAAATGCCGATGTTGTAACAACAATACTGATATTGAAGAAAAAAGGAATCAAACCAATTGACCATACACAGTTTTTCCTTTGGAAGAAATCATTATCTGAATATAAAAACTGTTCGGATTTTGAGCGTAAATTGATCAACTCAGCGTTGTTAGGTGAAGAACTTGATTCAAGTATTGTGGAAGTGTCAACATATTCGACTTCAGAATTGAATAGTATACTTGAGTTAAATGTATCTTACAACTCATTATTTCATAAAATACGTTGGCTTTTATCTATCGGAAATAAAATGGAAACAATCGGTAAAATCTTTCATGTTTTTAGAGGAAGCCGTCGTGGATGGGATGATATGTTTTACCCTGAACAAGGTTCACATAGTATAGAGCCTTGTTATTTACGAAAGGTGCTTAAAAACGCTCGGAATGTTGATACCCTTGATGCTACTGCTGATAATGATGCTTTTTGTTGTGGAGATAGCATTGCAGATTTAACCAACGCTCATATGAAGGGTACTTTAGAGTGGATAAATAAATTCGTTGGTCAAAAAAATGGCGTTGGAAAACCATTGCCGCAGGTTTTAAAGAGAACCAATATGCAGTGGTATGAGATGAAGGAAACTGAAATAGCAGAAATATTTACTATGATGAACCCAGACAAGCGATTGTTTTTTTCAAGATTTGCTTCTCCATCATTCGTTAATCAACGGTTAATCGGATTAAAGCATCGTTCAACATATGATGATATTAATTTAAACCACGCATTACTCAATTCTATGTTCACAATGTTTTATATCGAAGCCTCTGGATTTGGGCGAGGACTTGGCGTATTGGATATAAACAAGAAAAGCATTGCGAATTGTTATATGCTTAATCCAAACAAAGTTTCACCAGAAAATCGGAAACGTATTCTTGACTCATTTGAGGTATTAAAATCAAGAAAAATTAAAAATGTTTCCGAAGAACTGTATGAAAATGATAGAGAAACATTTGAACATATCGTTTTTCAAAGCTTTGGTATAGATGAACACTTTGAAGAAATACGTCAATCGCTTATTTCTATGCAAAAAGCACGTAGTTCTGTAAGAGAATAAATTTACATAGCACTCAACCTCACCGTTGAGTGCTTTTTTCATACCCATTTGAAAGGAGGGCTACTATGACCGCCGAAGAAAAAACCGAACAGCTCAAAGCCAACCGTGAAAAGCTCGACCACGAAATCTATGTTGCAGAGAAGAAAGCAAAGGCTTGCGAGGACGAGGAAAAGTTCTTAAAAAGTACGCTCAAGCAGTACAACCGCAAGGCACGAACACACCGACTTTGTAACCGAGGTGCTATGCTTGAACAGTATCTGCAAAAGCCTGATTATCTGTCGGACGAACAGGTTGCGGAATTCTTGAAAATCGTCTTTCACAAAGCAGACGTTCAGGAGATTTTGAGAAAACTCTTGAATGAATCTCACCCCGAAAACCCTTGTCTTTAGAACAAGGGCGCAATTATACACCGCCGAAGTGGGTGATTGCGTTCTGCCGAAAGCCTCTTGCAGAGAGCCGAGCATAAACGCTCTCAGTGGCTTCGCCCCTGCGGTTGCTTTTGGCAACCTACCCGATAAACCTGAATACGCAGAAAAAACCGATTACAAAAAAATGTAGTCGGTCTTTTCTATTAAATCGTATAGTAAGAAATATATTTTCGTATTATCGCTTCAGCAAACATATATGCTTCATCATTATAATTTAAATCTTTTTCCCATTCTGTAATATCATCTTTAGTTACAGGTCTGATAATAAATTCGCCATGCACAAATTCACCAACTATTTTCATAAACTCATTAAAACTTGAAGTTATACCTCTTGCATCAACATAATACCATTTTCCTTTTTTATAGATTTGGCAAAAAACATGGAATCCAGGATTATTTTCATTTTCTATAATGTATGGAGTATAGTTCAATACTTTTTTTAATGATAATGCAAAATGATTACAAGAACCAAGTAGCAACCAAAAAGCACAATCAAATGGAAAATCCTCATCTTCTACTGGACTGAAAAAATCAGTGTAACTTATGTCAGATAATGCATTATAGTTTTTATCATCATTATAAAATCCTTTGTGCTTCTCGATGCTATCAAAGGAATAGAATTCATCTAACTTTCTCATTTTCTTTACCTCTTATATTATATGAAATCCTGTTTTTAATTTCAATCAAAGGAGCAGTTAATAATGCCTTGCCCACATTTTACGATTACCATTACGCAAAGAAGTAAGCGACAGTCTGCCGTTGCAGGTGCGGCATATCAGAGCGGCGAGCCTTTGTTTTCGGAGTACGACCAAGAAAGAAAATCGTATTCAGAGAAAAAAGGAATTGCCTATACCGAGATAATGTTGCCGACAAATGCTCCGCCAGAATATGCAGACCGAGCTACTCTTTGGAACTCTGCCGAGGAGGTTGAAAAGCAATGGAATGCACAGCTTGCCAGACGAATTGTGCTTGCCTTGCCGAGAGAAATTTCGACACAGCAATATCCACAGATGTTGAGAGATTTTTGCAACGAGCATTTTGTTTCAAAAGGTATGTGCGTTGATTTTGCTATTCATAACAAGAATGACGGAAATCCTCACGCCCACATTATGTTGACCTTGCGAGGAATAGACGAAAACGGTAAATGGTTGCCGAAGTCACGAAAGGTTTATGACCTTGACGAGAACGGCGAACGCATTAAGCTCCCGTCGGGAAATTGGAAAAGTCATAAGGAAAATGTTGTTGACTGGAACAACCAACAGTACGCTGAAATTTGGCGGCACGGCTGGGAAACCGTCACGAATGAATATCTTGAAAGAGCCAATCGCCCAGAAAGAGTTGACTTGCGTTCTTTTGAACGGCAAGGCATCACAGACCAAGCTCCCACTGTTCATATGGGAGCTGCTGTTACGCAAATGGAACGGCGAGGAGTAGAAACAAATATCGGTAATCTCAATCGGAATATTAAGAACGCCAACAGCCTTATCAGGTCTGTTCAGAAAGTCATCGGTTCGTTGCGGAGTTGGCTGTCAGAGCTTTTTGAAAAGCGTAAACAGCTCGATAATGCTGATAAATCATTGCCGGAACTTCTCTTGCAGTATATGGACGAACGAAAAGCAGAGAGAAGTGATTGGTCTGCATACGGAAAGCAAAGCGGTTCTATTGGTGACTTGAAGAAAGTATCCTCAGCAATCTGTTACCTGCAAAATCACAACATCACTTCTCTTGAAACGCTTGACACCCTTTTGCAGAATGCAAATTCAAAGCTTGCTTCAATCCGTAACAGTACGAGAGCCAACGAACGCCGAATGAAAGAAATCACCAACATTTTAGGAGCATTTGAAACAATCGAGAAGCTATCACCCATTCACGATAAGTACGTTAAAATCGGTTGGAAAACCGCCAAAGAGAAGTATGCCAATGCTCATCAGACAGAGCTTGACGAATATAACAAAGCGTTTCGTTATCTGAAAAAGCAAGGCATTGACACGAGCTTCAATAAGGACGCTTACAAAGGTGAGTACAGAACGCTTGAATGCAAATGCCGTGAGGACAAACAGGAGCTTGAAGCCGTTCAAAACGAGATTATGCCCCTCAAAGAAATCAGGTATTATGTCAGCAAGGTAATTCCGATTGATGAACCTGCCGAGCTGATTAAACAACCGAAGCCCTCTATTGCCGATAAGCTCAAGGAAAGCAAGGAAAAGAGCGTACAATCTGAACAGCATAGAGATGATACTCATAAAAAGAGGAGTGATGAACTTGAGTAATTGTTATCTGTCGCTTTCCGCAAATGCTTGAATGAGAGTGTATAATAAAGTGTGTAAGTTATTAGTTAAAAATACTTGTGCACTTTATTTTTTTAAGAAAGTGCGCTATAATAAAAGGAAAGGAATCGAAAGGAAATGAATAACGCACTTATGGCATCAA
>JAEWXO010000077.1 GCA_023458875.1 Bacillota bacterium
CTTTCTGAAACCGTCTTGCGGTAGGAGGTGAAACCAATCCACAGTATCCATTACAGTATAGCAAATTTTTAAAGTTCTTGGAGAGGAACTCTAAAAACTACTACTTTAATATAATACGAGGAGTAGTATTGGCATGGATAATATGAAAATAATTAAGCATTTTTATGAATATATCACATCAAACAACTTGATTGATGAACTTTCTGATTACATTGCAGATAGCTGTATTGTAAGAATAGGTGAAAGAATTATTCCAGTAGGTATCGAGGGCATGAAACAACATATGATTGAAGTTCGGAAAACTTATCCGGATTTGAAAATGACAATTATTCGCCAATACACTGATGGAGATACAGTAATCTCAGAATTTATTATGGAGGGTACTCATCTGGGTGAGTGGCTGGGCATGAAACCCACTGGAAAAAAGCTGCGGATGACAGGTGTTGATATTGATAGGCTGATTGATGGAAAGATCGTCGAGCATGGCGGGGCTGTAAATACATTTGAAGCTCTGTTTGAAGAAGGAATAATCAAACCAGCATAATTCTTCATGGTGTTTCAAACGAAGTGCAAAGGATAGATGTTTTTTCGGATTTTTTGGAGGCTGGTGGTCAGGTTGGATGTTGGCTAAGAAATGATGCTATTGATCAATATCAAAAAGCCTTTTCGAACAAATCGGACACTTCGTCTGTTCACCCATTTAATTACTCAATTTGGGATTTCAGCTGAATCAATGACGGCCTTGCTGTTGCTTTGGTTTTCAAGGTTCCTTTCTTAAGGCATAGCAGTTCTTCGATTTCTTCGGAATGGAGAACAATACCCTTTTCTTTTAATGCATTAAGGAAGCCATCCACAGACAGCTCGTTCTCTTTTAACAGCAATTCGACTGCGCCTTGGAGAAGGTTACTCGTCATGACGTACGGCTGATCACCCGGTTCCTTTTCACGCCAGCCATTTTTTGATATCTGCCGCATCAGATATTGGTATTGACTGGGTGTGATTATTTCTAATTGTTGTGTTCGATACACCATTGCCTGAATAGACACATTCCATTTTGATTTTAAGTGTTGATAGTATTCTAAATTTGTTGGGTAATGAGCCACATCAAATCCAAACGTATCTTTAGGTAGCAATAGTGCACTAGCGAAAATATTAGCTTGTCGTTCGCGAGCTTTGAATTCCTCCTTTGGAATAGATTCCAAGTCTTCGCTCCACGGGTGAAGTAAAATATGTGCAAGTTCGTGTGCCATATCAAATCTTGCGCGTGCTAGTGATTGATTATTTTTAGAAACAACAATTAGGAATACTTCACCGCCGTTAATAAGGGTACGTTGACTAAATGCATCAATTTTATCTGCTTTTGGATCTGTACATGTGACCACTATACCGTTAGCTTCTATTGTATAGCGAAAGTCCTTAATAGGGCCTGTTCCTAATTTCCAGCATTCACGTACTTGCTGAGAGATGGCTTCAAGCTCTTCAACCTCGTTTTCTGATTCATATGCGTAACCTTCGTTGCTCCCCGCAAAATCAATTGTGGGTAAATTAAGCAGCGGGAACGAAATGAAATCAAACAGTGTTTCGTATATTTGAGCAATGAACTCGATACGTGCACGTTGTGCAAGACGATCTTTCTTTGATGTGCTCATCAGAGAACGAAAATATGTTGTTTCAGTATTAACACGGTATTTGCTCTCAGATGAAAAATAGTCTACGGGGAAACTAAGTGATTTTGCTAATGAAAATAAATTACTCACTTCTGGCTTAATCGTTCCATTCTCATATTGTGATAAGGCTTGCTTGCTAAGTCCAGTTTCTGTGGCAAGATCTGTTAATGTCATTCCTCTGTATATGCGAGCGTTTTTCAAACGCTCACCAATAAAATTTTGTGTTACCATGGTTATCTCTCCAAACTTGATTATTATGCCTGCTTTCTTTTTTCAGGAATTTCAACCGGCGTGGCCTCTGTTTCTTGATGACGACGAATCGCCAGAAGACCAGCGCTTGATTCCTCTTCCGAAGATTCTTCCTGTTGCAGTTCAGGCTCTACTGCTGTTAATTTGGAGAAGTCCGGTTTAATATACTCGTTAAGTGAAATACGGGATACCTCGTCTAGATCCTTATCAAGGAACAGAATGTTGATATCTGCTAATGCACCGCGATCCGTTTCATAAATGATAGCACAATGATGGAATCCTTCGGTCTTATCAACATATCCCTTGAAAATCGAATCATAATCCTGCTCCACCATTTCAGCGTCGAACCGATAATAGTCTTCTCCAAATAGATTCATTTGCTTCGTAGGTGCAATGAAGTTTACATTTAGTATCCAAACAATAGTTTGTAAATAATGAGGCTTATCGCGTTTTTCTCTTCTTAATTGGCGGAGTCTCTTTTCTCTCATAATTGTATATGTAACACGGTTCTCGCGATCAACAATAATCTTTCCTTTCCAGCTATATCGGGGAAATTCGATTACCTCAATATTGCTTCCGGTCAAATGTTTACGAATATTGGTGTTGATCCAGTCCCCGATCTGATGGGGTACACCATTCGTTGTATCCGGATGAAACTCAGAAAGATATCTTGGAAGATCGTCTTGAAGAGCCATGTTGATACAGTCAACGACTCGACGTTGAAAATCCTCAGAAATGCAGTTAAGCATAGTATCAGCGTTCATTGAAAAACCTTCCTTTCGTGATTATGAAAGTATTGTATCACAAAGTCAGAGTTTTGTCAAGTGCATTACATAAATACAATAATATTGACCAGCGTATTTGTTGTGATACCGCAATATGTCCAGCTCTATAAGTGCGGATAATCACACAAATAAAGTTTTTATGTTTTATTTAAGCGTTTTTACTTGTAAATAGTCTAAAATAGTGATATAATTATTAAACGTATTATTGTATATGTCGAGGTGATATAAATGGCTGTTAGTTATAACAAACTATGGAAAATTCTTATTGATAAGAAAATGAAGAAGAAAGATCTGCAAGCTGCGGCGGATATCAGTGCCAGTGTGATAACGAAGCTTGGCCGTGATGAACCAGTAACAACTACAATACTAATAAAAATATGTACTGCCTTAAAATGTGATATAGGTGATATTATGGAGGTCGTGCCTGATGAATGATCATATGCGAATTATAAATGAACTTAATGTAGACTTATCAGATCGTCAAGAGCTTCATCGCAGAAGTAATATTTACACAGGTGCAGACAAGAATAAAAGAATTTATAGTAGTAAATACGCTTTGAGTACCATAACCTTCTGTGGAGATTGTGGTGACATATACAGACGGGTCTA
>JAEWXO010000078.1 GCA_023458875.1 Bacillota bacterium
AGGCAGTACAGACAGGACCGGAACCAAAAGCAGCGGTTACACAGCCGGAAGCAGAAGTGAAGTTTCAGTCAGTAAATCCGGAGGAAAAAGCAAATCCAAAGGCAGTACAGACAGGACCGGAACCAAAAGCATCGATTACACAGCCGGAAGCAGAAGTGAAGTTTCAGTCAGTAAATCCGGAGGAAAAAGCAAATCCAAAGGCAGTACAGACAGAACCGGAACCAAAAGCACCGGTTACACAGCCAGAAGCAGAAGTAAACTTCCAGTCAGTATATACTGAAGCAAAGGAAATCCCACAGGCAGTACAGACAGAACCGGGAACAAAAGCACTGATTACACCGCAAGATGCAGTTCCGGAATCACAGATACATTTAAATCCGCAAAACGATATAAAAGCTGAAGAAGTTCAGATAAATGAAAATACAAAAGCTATAAAATCACAGCCTGATGTAGTTAATAATAACTCTGAGTTCAGTCAATCTGATATCCAGATAACAAACAACTTAAATAATAATTCAGAAAAATATCAGAATGAAAGCCTTCAGTCAGATTATAAACCGTTTTCAGACAATAATGTATCAGATACTGACAGTCAGATAATTTATTCATCCCAGGTTCAGAATAATGAACAATCAGAGAAAATTTTACTAAACCACGATAACGCGGGTTTATCATCAGATAATTTCCAGCTGCATTTTCGTAATGAGCAAAAAACTTTTGCCCCGGAAAATAACAGTGACAGAAGCAATGAACATACAGATTCTGAAAATGATTTTATCGGTATGAAAACAGCCGTTAAACAAACAGATGAAGTAAAGGAAAATCCGTCTTCAAGGCCTGAAGAGTTATCAGCTTTCGAAACAATAATGCAGAACGCGGTAACGCTTAATTCATTGGATTTTGCAAGAGCATCGAACATTACAATGGATGACACGGTGATGGAGCAGGAAATATCTTCACAGACATTTTATGCACTTGATGACGGAATTATAAATGACAAAAAGGAATTTGTAATAAAGCTTTCTCCTGATGGACTTGGGGATATAACTGTTAAGCTTATTAAATCAGATGATGCTGTTCTTGTTAAAATGATAGCTTCAAATGAGAAAACCGCACAGCTGCTTAACCGAGATATTGGTATACTCCATAATATGTTGAGTTCGCATAACGCTGAAATCCAGCCGGTAATATATCAGAAGCCTGATGACAACGGCAACATGTATCACTCCGGTCAGAAATTTTCATATAATCAGGATTTCCAGAAGGATCATGAGAATTCCCATAGACACTGGCATTCAGGCAGACATGATTATATGACAGATATTAATGCGGATGAAGATCCGGTACTTGAAATAATGCCGTCAATAATAGGCAATACTATACTCAACAGATATATATAACAATTATTCAGGTTATAAAACGCAGAACGGAGGGTTATTATGCCGGTTAGTAATATTAATTCAGGCAATGACAGAAATTACACAGATTTAATTAATTCAGCCGGAAAGGAACCTGTTGAAAATCTTTCAAAGAAATATGGAATAACATATGCTAAGGAAGATAGCGGTTCACTTTCAGTTCAGGACTTTTTTACGCTGATGATTACTCAGCTTACAAATCAGAACTTTATGGAGCCGACGAGTGACACAGAATATATGGCACAGCTTACACAATATTCGTCATTACAGGCAATGCAGGAAATGACAAAATATACACAGCAGAATTATGCAATGTCCCTGATAGGCAAAGAAGTAACAGCATTCAAATACAGCAACGGTAATCAGATAAATGAAACAGGACCTGTGCAAAAGCTTATGATAAAAGACGGTGAATACGAGGTTCAGGTAAATGACAAAACATTTAAGCTGTCACAGATTCAGGCAGTAGGAAATTCACTCAGCTCTTCAGATGTAAGTCCGGTAACAGATGACTCACAGAATGGAACACTTAATTTGCAGTCAATCTTTGGCAATAATACAACTCTGACAGATGCACTGGGCTGATGAATAAGAAAATTAAATTTTAATGACAATACAGCAAAAGGGGGGTTGTTAGAATGGATGATTTTTTAACTTTAAGACGTTTAAGTACGCCTATAACAACAGGTGTTCCCCAGACAATACCAACAGAGCATACTCAGAAGGTAGATGTTCCTAAAGAATCCTTTAAGGATATTCTGGACGCACAGCTTAATGCTAAGAGAAAGGATGAAATTGATTCATCAGGGGTAAACTTTTCAAAGCATGCAATGAATCGTGTAGCAGAACGAAATATAGATTTATCACATGAAAATCTTGTACGTCTCAACGAAGGAATAAAGCTTGCAGGGGAAAAAGGACTTGATGACACACTTATTCTGATTGATTCAGCAGCATATATCGTAAGTGTTAAAAACAACATGGTTATTACCACTGTAGCAAATGAAGAGCTTCAGGGTAATGTATTCACAAACATTGATGGTACTGTTATAATGTAGCCGGACCTTTTAAAGGAAGCTACTACCGGAGTCTGAATGACAGAAGACTCCGGAACAGTATAAAAATTTTAGGGGGTTATTTATTATGTTAAGATCATTATTTTCAGGAATCGCAGGACTAAAAACTCAGCAGACAAAAATGGACGTTATAGGTAATAATATATCAAATGTAAGTACATACGGATATAAATCATCACGTGCAACATTTAAGGATGTTTATTACCAGACATCAGCAACAGCAACAGCAGCAAACGGAAATACAGGTGGTACAAACGCTGTACAGATAGGATACGGAAATACTCTCGGAAGTATTGATGTAAATACAGCAACATCAGCGATGTCATCAACAGGATACAGTCTTGACGTTGCGATTGCAGGTGAAGGTTATCTCCAGGTAATGAATCCGGAGGGTAAGATATTCTATACAAAAGCCGGTATGCTCGATATTGATGCCGACGGAAATCTTGTAGATATAAACGGAAACTTTATTCTTGGTGTGTCAGGGGACACAACCCAGGACCCTTCATCAAACAAAATTCAGGTAAACCTTCCTTATCTTGATCCTGCAGCAGCAAAGGCTACAGATACAATTAACGATATCGGATATTCAATAACAGCTACAAACCCAACAGAACAATCAAACGTAAGCATCACATTTGTTTCAAGTGACTCTCTTCCTATCGGACAGCCTATGTCCGCTAAAGTATCAGGTTCATCAATAGTAGTCACATTAAATGCCAGGGAAACGTTCGCAGGCGGTGCAAATGGCCTGGATGAATTTAATCAGATGATGAATGAGGCAATAACAGCTGCTAACGGGGGCGTTGAGCATCCGGCAGGTGCATTTACACTTGATATGGATGACATTTCTGTTTTTAAAAACGGTATAACAGGTGCTGCTATAGTAAGTACAAATTTCGGATACAATTCAGGTAGTGTTAAAGTACCTTCAGACCTTAAGTCACTCTTTGATATAAAAGGCGTAAATGACGGATTCAGTGGTGATTCAACTACAAATAATATGGATGTTGAATATGATACAACAGCAAAAGTTCTTACAATCACAATGGGCGACTATACAGCAACTGTAACCGAAAGTCAGCTTGCTTCAGCAGGTACAGTTCTTATGACAAGAAATCCTAATACTGACAGAACAGATTCATTTGTAATGTCTTATCCTAGTCTTACAACACTTAGGGCAAATATTTTATCAGGAACAGATACATATAATTCTACTTCAGGTGACGGAACTATGGCACCTAGTAGTCCGACAGGAAGTCTTGGATTAGGCGCAACTCCGTTTAAGCTTAAAGGAGGAACTGCAGGCGGCGAACAGACTGTAGCGAACCTTACAAGTATTTCTATATCAGATGACGGTTCTATTACAGGTACTCATGAAATATACGGACTTATTGAACTCGGACGTATTGACCTTGCTACTTTCACAAATCCTGCAGGTCTTGCAAAGGTTGGAAATACTTATTTTGAAACAACACTTAACTCAGGTGATCCTATAATTACAAAGCCGGGATCAAGCGGAACAGGTGCACTTGTTGCATCAACACTCGAATCTTCAAACGTTGATCTTTCAAATGAATTTTCTGATATGATCATGACACAGAGAGGATTCCAGGCATCATCACGTGTTATAACAGTATCGGATTCAATGCTTGAAGAATTGATTAATCTTAAGAGATAATCCGAATAATTAGTAAAAGAGAAGCGGTTATGCCGTTTGTTTATGGATTACCGCTTCTCATTTTTATTATAAAAAGACGATTAAATATAGGGGTGTCATTATGATAACACTAACCAAGCTTAACGGAACAAAATTTGTTCTTAATTGTGATCTTATTGAAACCATACAGGAAAATCCGGATACAACCATAAGACTTTCAAATGGCAATATTTATATTGTCGCAGAACCATCGGATACGGTAGTAGGGCTGACAGCGGAATTCAGAAGTAAAATATTTTCTGATGCTCTTAAATCAAGTAGATAACCGCATAAAATTAAGTAATTAACAGGGGAGATTTATGTTATGGATTTATTGTCGTTATTAGGTTGGATACTTGCTGCCGCATTTATTTCGATAAGTATTATGTTGGGTAAGAATCCGGAAACAGGTAATTATATGCTTGCCATTAAACAATTTATTGGTTTTATTGACCCTGGTTCAATAATGATCGTTGTGGGTGGTACGATTTCTTCACTTATGGTCTCATTTCCACTAAGCGACTTTGCCAAAATACCTAAGCATTTGAAAATAGTGATATTTCCTTCAAAATATAATCCTATAGAATACATTGAACAGATAACTACTTTTGCAAAAGAAGCACGAATAAACGGTTTGCTTGCACTTGAAGACAAGCTCAATCAGGTAAATGATCCGTTTCTGAAAAATTCACTTCTTCTGGTTGTTGACTCTGTTGAACCGGAAAAGGTAAAGGAGCTTTTAAATAATGAGCTTGATTATCTTGATGAAAGGCATGCACAGGGTTTGTCATTATATCTGAAGGCATCAGATTATGCTCCTGCTTTCGGAATGATAGGAACACTTGTAGGACTTATTAATCTGCTTGCCAATCTGCAGGATAGTGATTCACTTGCAGCAAATATGTCTGTTGCTCTTGTTACAACCTTTTATGGTGTTATCATGGCAAATGTAATATTTAAGCCTATTGCGAGCAAACTGAAGAAAAGACATGAAGAGGAATATCTATGCAAAATGATAATCAGCGAAGGTGTTCAGTCAATACAGGATGGTGATAATCCGACGTTTATTCAGGATAAGCTTATGCGGCTACTTCCTACATCATACACAGATAATGCAGCAGGAGGTAATTCAAAGGGAAAATCCAAAAAGAAATGACAGATCGCTTTATGATATTAATTTGAGGGGGTGTAGTTATGGCAAGAAAACAGCGTGAAGAGGAAAACGGCGGAAACTGGATGGATACATATGGGGATATGGTTACGCTTCTGCTTACATTTTTCGTAATGCTATATAGTATGTCATCAGTAGAGCAGGAAAAGTGGGTAGAGCTCGTATCTGCATTCAGGGTACAGGGTGGCGAAAAGGTAGAGACTATTGTATTTGTACAGAATGATGAGGCAGATGACACAGCAGGGAGCGGGATAAATCTCGGAACCCACGAATCTGATGATCCGACCGAGGGGGATATTTATAATTCGGCTATTGATCAGTTATATGATAAGATAAAATCATATATTGACGAAAATGATATGACAAACAGTATTCTGCTTGAGAAGTCAACCGGTTCCGGAACAGGAGATGGTGATTCGGATAATATAGCGCCTAACATATCAATACAGTTTAAGGATAATGTCTTATTTGAACCGGATAAGTCTATAATCAGAGAGGACAGCTATCCCGTTCTTCAGTTTCTGGGCGACTGTCTGGCAGGTGTCAAGGATGATATTTCAATGATACTTATAAAGGGACATACCGCTATAAGTCCGACATCACCTGTTGATTCGCGTTTACTTTCATCAGAGCGTGCCAGCACTATATCCAATTTCTTTGAACGTAATTCAAGAATGCCTTCCACCATACTTCGTCCGTTTGGAATGGGAAGCGATTATCCGATTGCATCAAATGATACAGAAGAAGGACGTGCTTTAAATAGACGTGTTGAAATAGTAATAATCAATAAAAAAAGTGACCTTGGAAAAAGTTCGGAATTTTTAAATGCTCTTGGAGCATCATTTGATACATCTTCAGGGGATATAACGGATATTGTTAAATGATTTTGAGAAGAGGGTTTGCTAATGGCAATAACACGTGATTATGACGACGTGCAATTAAATAAAATAAAAGAAATAGTAGATGTAGGCAATGCAGCAGCAGCCGATTCTCTTAAAAAAATAATAGGTCAGAATGTTGCAATACTGGCTGATAAGGCAAATGGCATTTATTTTAACCAGCTTGATGTTTCTGACATACTGCCCTGCATAGCTATTAATATCAGTACGTCAGGGGCTGTTCATGGAAAATGTTCAATTCTTGCAAGTGTAAATAATGTAAATAAAATAATAAATGTTCTTATGAATATAGATTCAGAAGAAGCAGATTTGCTGGCTGACGAGATAAGAGCAAGTGCATTGACTGAGCTTTTTAATCAGCTGATAGCTGTATTTACGAGGACAATTTCATCACTTTGGAATGAGGAAATTACATTTGTCCAGACAGATGTAAATATGTATGACGTGGGTAAAGCACTGGATGATATCTGTGGGTTTAATTCTGATGAAGAATTTGTATATCTTACAAATATGTTAAGTGTGCAGGGAATGTCAAGCAGTACGGTCTATATGCTGTTTGACAATGAACTTGCCCATTCGTATCTAAAAAAATTATGCGGAGGATATGAAGAAGAGTCAATAGCAGCAGAATCAATAACAGCAGAATCAGTAACGGAAGAACCAGTAGCAGAACAGAAAAGTAATTATGAAAATTATGATACTGCACTGCAGGATACATCAGATAATGAATTTTCGGAAAACCGGCAGATGTCACAGAGCGATATAGAAGATTTGTTTGCATCATTGGCAGGTGCTGCAGAGGTCAAAGAAAATATACAACCGAAACCTGATGCTGCAGCAGATAAATCACAGGATTATGAAAATAATAATGCTGATAGATATAATGAAAAACCAGTTCCGCAACCTGTAAATAATTTAACAGAAACATGTTTTCAGTCTGATGATAAGAGTTTCAGTCTGCAAAAAAATGAAACTCCTTATAGCACTAAAAAATATATAAATTATAAGCAGGAAACGAGAAAATCAAAGGAAAGGCTGGTAAATGTCAAAGAAGCACAGTTCCCGAGCTTTGATGATTCTGAAAATACACCTGTTAATAATGCTGGCAATTCAAATATCGATGTTCTGATGGACGTACCACTTGATGTCCGCGTTAAAATAGGCAAAGCCAAAAAGACAATGAGTGAAATAATGAAATTTACACAGGGCACAATAATTATACTCGAAAAACAGGCAGGTGCACCGGTTGATGTTATAGCAAATAATCAGATAATAGCACATGGTGACATTATAGTTGTTGATGATAACTTTGGAGTAAGAATAACTGAGATCGTAAACAAGAAAAAAAATAATTTTTCAAAAAAATAATTTATCAGTTTTGGAGGCGGTTTTTTGGATGGCTCAATAATAAGCAAAATATTTACAGTCATAGCAACTCTTATTATTTTTGTTGTGATACTGTATCTTGCTTATATAACCACAAAGACGTTAGGGAAAAGATATTCATTGGGGAATACAGGGAATAAAAATCTTAAAGTGCTTGACAGTATGTCTTTAGGACAGGACAGAATGCTTATGATAGTCAAAGCAGGACAAAAGGTAATTCTTATCGGCACAGGTAAGGAGCATATTGAGTATATATGTGATATTGATGAATCACAGCTTACTGTTTCCGAGCAGACGTCGCCGTCAGGACCTGCAGACTTTGCACAGATACTCAAAAAAGCAGCGCAAAGCAAAATAGATGCGTATAAGTCAAAGGGGGACAAAAATGAAAACCAAAAGTAATGTTCTCCGGAAACAAAGAGTTTCAAGGAAAACAATAATCTGTTTCTTAATATGCTTATTTGCAGTGATCTTTTTAATAGGATTTATGACACAGACTGTTTCGGCTGAATCATCTATTAAAGTGGATCTTAACTCCGGAGAAGCAGATAATGGCTCAAGTACCCTGGATCTCCTTTTCCTTCTGGCTTTTATTGCACTTATACCTACATTCCTTATGATGATGACATGCTTTACCAGAATAGTTGTAGCATTTTCTTTTCTCAGAAATGCCATGGGAACTTCAAATTCACCGCCGAATCAGGTTATTATAGGGCTTTCTATTTTTATTTCAATTTTTATAATGCTTCCGGTTTTTCAACAGATAAAGACAGATGCGTATGATCCGTACAAGGCAGGAGACGTTACAATTGATGAGGCATTGACAATAGGTGCAAAGCCCCTGAAGGTGTTTATGCTTAAGCAGGCATATGAGGAGGATCTTGATCTGTTTCTGTCATTGGCAGATAAACAAGGGTCACTTGATATGTCAGAATACAATTCACAGGATAAGCTTACAGAGTTAAGTCTCTTTGTAATTACTCCGGCATTTATAACAAGTGAGCTGAAGAGAGCATTCCTTATAGGCTTTCTTTTATATATACCGTTTCTGATTATAGATCTTGTAGTTTCAAGCACTCTTATGTCAATGGGTATGGTAATGCTTCCTCCGGCAATGATCTCAATGCCGTTTAAAATAATGCTGTTTATTATAGCAGATGGCTGGAATCTGCTGATACAGTCGCTTATAGTCAGCTTTAATTAGCTATTTATTAGATTGAGGTGTTTTCTGTGGACCAATCAGATGTTTTGGATCTGTTTATTAATTCAATGTATATAGCATTTAAATTGTCAGCACCTATTCTGATTGCCAGCATTGCAATAGGTCTCCTGGTTGCTATATTCCAGGCTGCTACTCAGATACATGAGCAGACTCTTACATTTGTCCCTAAGGTTATTGTAATCGCATTGATGCTGATTGCACTTGGGTCATGGATGATGAATATTATTGCAGAATTTTTCGGAGATATATTCATCAGGATATCAGGATTGTAGGTGTCAGCTTTTGGAAGGGCTTAACATAGTAATCGAAAATTCATATTTGTATATGCTTGTATTTGTACGGCTGGCAGCTATTATAATATTTAACCCGATATTTTCAAGAAACAATATACCCACAATGCTTAAAACAGGTTTTATAATGGGTGCTACTATTCTTCTTACACCTGTTATACCAATACCTGAAGGGTATGATAACAATGCCATGGATCTTGTGTTATGCATTATAAGGGAAATAGCTGTCGGCTGGCTGCTTGGATATGTATTCAACATATTTTTTTATATGCTCTCATTTGTCGGAGATGCACTTGATATGCAGTTTGGTCTGTCAATGGCAAAAGTAATGGATCCTGGAACAGGTATTGAATCTGCATTTTCAGGCAACCTTATTAATCTGCTTTTTATGGTTTATATATTTATTACAAACAGTCATCTTGCACTCATACAGATTGTTGTATCTTCATATGACCTTATACCTGCAGGTGCAGCCAATATTAATATTTCATCTGCTGTGGTGTTCGGAATCAATATTTTTACAACGGCTTTTTCGCTTGCGGTAAGACTGGCATTTCCGTTTATTGCAGTTGAAATGGTACTTGAAATAGGAATGGGTATACTTATGAAGCTTATACCTCAGATACACATTTTTGTAATCAACATGCAGTTTAAAATACTTTCAGCAATAATAATGCTGCTTATAATGGCAAAGCCTATTACTGTATTTGTTGAAAATTATATTATTATAATGCTTGATAATTTAAAAAATGCATTGACCTCGGCAGTGTCTTAAAATTGCTTCATATAAGGGGGGATGAACTTGGCTGAATCTTCAGGAGAAAAAACCGAAAAACCTACCGGGAAAAAGCGTGGAGATGCCAGAAAGGAAGGTAATGTCCCCCAAAGTAAAGAGGTAACAATTGCAATAACAATGATTGTTTCTTTTTACGCATTCCGGTTTTTGTATCCTATGATAAAGGAGCAGGTTCTTTCGGTAATAGTAAAGTATTTTGAAATGGTAAATATAAAAACTGAAATGACATCATCAGATGCAAATGAAATTTTTATAAGTGCATTTCTCAGTTATGCACTTGCTTCATTTCCGTTGATTATTCTTACCGGAATATCAGCAATATTAATTTCTGCGGCACAGACGAAAATGCTTGTAAATTTTAAGTCATTACGTCCCAAGTTTAATAGAATGAATCCTTTGCAGGGAATTAAAAAGTTTTTTTCTTTGAAGGGATTTATAGAGGTTATTAAGTCATTATTAAAAATTTTTTTTCTTATTTATATAATATATGTGTGTATTAAAGACCGTCTTAAAGAGTTTCCGAGGCTTATTGACAGTGAAATAGAATATGTAGTTTCTTTTACAGGAAGTGTTCTTTTTGAGATAATCAAAAAAATAGTAATAGCGTTTTCTGTTCTTGCAATTGCAGATTATATATATCAGAGATTTCAATATGAGAAAAACCTTAAAATGACCAAACAGGAGGTAAAGGAAGAGTACAAAAGCACAGAGGGTGATCCTCAGATAAAGGGAAGAATAAAATCAAAGCAGCGGGAGATTGCCAGACAGAGAATGCTTCAGGATGTCCCGGATGCAGATGTTGTAATAAAAAATCCTACACATTTTGCAGTTGCTTTAAAATATGAGAATGAGAAGCAGAGTGCACCTGTTGTTTTAGCAAAAGGACAGGATTATCTTGCACTTAAAATAATTGATATAGCAGAGAAAAACAATGTTTCAGTGGTAGAGAATATTCCGTTGGCACGGGCATTGTATGCGACTGTTGAAATCGGACAGGAGATACCGGGAGAGTTCTATAATCCCGTCGCTGAGGTGCTTGCGTATATATACAGCAAAGAGAAGAAGGATTTGAAGTGATTTGAAAAAATTATTTAAATTATTAAACAATGTGGTTGCAGTATTTGTTGTACTGATAGTATTTTTACTGATTATACCACTTCCGACAGTTATACTGGATTTCTTTTTTATTTTCCAGCTTGGATTATCTCTTTTAATATTAATGATATCAATGTATATAAGGGAATCTCTTGAATTTTCAATTTTTCCGACGTTACTGCTCATTACAACGCTGTTCCGCCTTGGACTTAATATTTCCTCAACCCGTTCAATTCTGATGAATTACGGATATGCCGGCGAGGTTGTAAAGGTATTTGGCCAGTTTGTAATACGGGGAAATGTAGTTGTCGGTCTTGTAATATTTATGATAATTGTACTTGTTCAGTTTCTTGTAATTACAAAAGGTTCAGAGAGAGTTGCAGAGGTATCTGCACGTTTTACACTTGATGCTATGCCTGGTAAACAGATGGCAATAGATGCCGATCTTAATTCAGGAATAATAGATGAAGATGAAGCAAAGTTTCGCCGTGCAAAGATTCAGCGTGAGGCTGCGTTTTTCGGAGCGATGGATGGTGCATCCAAGTTTGTTAAGGGCGATTCAATAATGTCAATCGTCGTTACGGTAATAAATCTTGTCGGTGGTATTGTAATAGGACTTGTTGTTGACAAAGGTGAGTTTGCTGATGTAATAAACACATATTGTATTGCAACAGTAGGTGACGGACTTATGTCACAGATACCTGCACTTCTTATTTCAGTTTCAACAGGTATGATTGTTACAAGATCGGCATCAGAATCAGATCTTAATACAGATTTTACAAAGCAGTTATTTGCACAGCCAAAGGTTCTTATTATTTCGGGTGTAGCTCTTTTATTCCTTATGTTTATAGGGTTTCCTCCTGTACAGCTTATATTATTTTCTTCACTGCTTATCGGTCTGGGAATAATTCTTAGCTGGAAGAGTAAAATGCCGGAAGTATTAAGCGAAGAAGATAAACCAAAAGAGGAAATCGTCAGTGAGGCTGCATATTACAGAAATATTGAAAATCTTTATGAGCTTCTTAATGTTGAACAGTTAAGAATTGATTTCGGGTACAGTCTTATCCCTCTTGTTGATGAAGCAAGCGGCGGAAGCTTTCTTGACCGTGTTGTAATGTTCAGAAAGCAGTATGCAATGGAAATGGGTATGGTTATACCTCCTGTACAGTTAAAGGACAGCAGCCTGATAAATCCTAACCAGTATTCTATATGCATAAAGGGTGAAGAGGTCGCAAAGGGGGATATTCTTATCGATCATTATCTAGGACTTGCACCTTCTGAAGCAGAAGATGTAATTGAGGGAATTGATACTATTGAACCGGCATTTGGAATCAAGGCAAAGTGGATAAGTGAAGATAAAAAAGTTAAAGCAGAGCTTCTTGGCTATACACTTATTGATCCTACATCAGTAATAATAACGCATCTTTCAGAGGTAATAAAATCACATGCATATGAGATATTAAACAGGGCAGAGATAAATCATATGCTTGAAAATCTTAAGAAAACAAATGCAGAAATAGTTAATGATACTATACCTGCAATAATTTCAATAAGCGATTTACAGAAAATCCTGAGCCGTTTGCTTCAGGAGGATGTTCCTATCAAGGATCTTGAAACGATTCTTGAAACACTTGGTGATTACGGTGTTAAGATTAAAGACACGGATATGCTTACAGAGTATGTAAGACAGTCACTCAAGAGAACAATATCACATAAATTTACAGAAGCAAATCAGATGAAAGTTATAAGTCTTGATCCAAGTGTGGAAAATCTTATTATGGGAGCTGTTAAAAAGCTTGATAATGGTTCATATCTTGCACTTGATCAGCAGAGTATACAGAAGATAGTTACTGCTGCAACGAATCAGATTGATAAGATAAAAGAGCTTGTACAGACACCTGTAGTACTTACTTCCCCTATTGTAAGGATTTATTTTAAAAAGCTTATAGATCAGTTTTATCCGAATATTGTTGTTCTTTCATTCAGTGAAATTGATACTCAGGTACAGATACAGGCACTTGGAAATATAGCAATAAGCCAGTAACAGCGTAATATCAGCCCTTAATTGGTTTTAAATCTTTATTAATCAGAGGTCATTTTAAAATATATAATCTTTATGAGGTCAAGAGGTGATAAATGTGAGCAGTATATCTGAAAATACCACAGACAGTAAAAGCAGAATGACAGAAGAAGAATTTATTAAGATTCATGACCAGTATAAACAGACTGGTGATATAAAGCTCAGAAATATGATGGTTTTAAATTTCAGTTATATATCAAAGTCAGCTGCAATGCAGCTGAGAGGCCTTACATCAGGGTATGCTCAGATAGAAGATATGGTAAATCAGGGAATGATTACTCTTATCGATTGTATTGATAAGTATGACAGCTCAAAGGGGATTAAATTTGAATCCTATGCATTTATGAGAATAAGGGGCGGTATAATAGATCTTGTACGAAAGCAGGACTGGATTCCGAGGAGAGTAAGAACAGCAGCAAAAGAAATATCCAACGCAAGAGCAGAGCTCTGTACAGAGCTAAGGCGGAACCCAGATGATGCGGAGCTTGCAGCCAGGCTTGGGATATCTGTAAATAAACTCAGGCAGTATAATACTGAGGTTGCAAATTCAGTCACATTCTCATTTGAAGAGCTGATACAGAATGTAAATCAGATGGGCTCAGTTCTGGAAACTGCATCAACGGACAGTCTTACACCGGAAAAATGCTTTATAAGAAAAGAACTCAGGCAACAGCTTAAAGACGTAATCAATCAGCTTAGTGAAAGAGAGAGACTTGTAATAACACTTTATTATTTTGAAAATCTTAATCTTAGTGAAATTGCACAGGTTCTTGACGTAAGTATACAAAGGGTATCCCAGATAAGTACAAAGGCTGTTGCAAAAATAAAAGATAAAATGTCGGATTATCTGGATAATTAAATTTCAGGAGGGATTATAATGTTATCAGGGTTTTATACAGCAGGTTCAGGAATACTTAATCAGCAAAGAGCTGTAAATGTTATAGGAAACAACATAGCGAACAATCAGACTGCAGGATACAAAGCACAAAGGCTCGTATCTACTACATTTGAGCAGAACTATCTTAACAGGCTTGAAAACGGGGTATATACCAATATAGGGCAGGGAGATCCGGCTGTAATCACTGATGTTGTCGATACAATAAGTGATGAAAGCTACCTCAGGGAGACCGGAAATCCTTATGATCTTGCTCTTGTTGGCAACGGATATTTTAATATAGCCGGAAATCTGAATACATACCTTACACGCAACGGAAATTTTAATGTTGATAATGAAGGCTATCTTATATCTGAAGGAATGGGAAGAGTACAGGGAAGAAACGGTGATCTTCTTGTGAAGGGTACGGATTTTTCAATTACACCTCACGGTCTTGTATACGATTCTGACGGAACATATATTGACAGGCTTCTGATAACGGTACCTGCAGATGATACACAGGTAACAAGACTTAACAATGGCTTTTATACCGCCGCACAGACTGAAGAGGTTGTTACAACAACAGTTTATCAGCATCGGCTTGAGCAGTCAAATGTAGATATGAATGATGAATATACAAAGCTTATTGAAGCTCAGAGAGCACTTCAGGCATGTGCTTCAGCGCTTAAAACGATTGATAATATGAACGGGAAAACAGCAACACTTTCAAGTATTTCTTAAAAGTAAAAGGGGGTAAATTTTATGAACACAGCTTTTTATACAGGTGCTTCAGGACTGAAAGCATATCAGACAAATATAAATATCATAGGTCATAACATTACAAATTCATCAACTGCCGGTTATAAGACAACAATACCTGAATTCCGGGAACTTGTTTACACAAATATGGATGCGAATAAAAACCGTGAGCTTGGTAATGATGAAAAAATAAAAGCAGGTCACGGTGTAAAGGTGCAGGATGATGCTCTTATTTTTACACAGGGCGCGTTTGAATCTACTGACTATGCTCTTGATTTTGCCATTGCAGGAGACGGACTTTTTGCAGTGATGAATGATGATCAGTCAATAGAATATACACGTAACGGATCCTTTGA
>JAEWXO010000079.1 GCA_023458875.1 Bacillota bacterium
TATGTCTTACGTAGGAACAGCTAAGAAACATGGTAAAAATGCTTTTCAGGCAATTCTTAATGTCTTTGAAGGCAATGTGTTTTATGCCCTTGAAGACTGAAGTCCTGAACAGTTACTTCCTCTTTAAAAATCAAATTTACATTAGAAGGCGGTTATATTATGGATTACAAAATTGTTGAAAAAGAAGCTTTTAAGGTTATGGGTATTTCTAAGAAGTTTAAGTATGAGGATGCATTTGCGGAAATTCCAAAGTTTTGGCAGGAACACTTTCAAAACGGCGGCGGTGAAAAGGTTTGTGGAATGTATGGTGTTAACCTTGACGAAAAGATGGGAATGAGCGAGTTTGAATATATTATTGCTGATGATTATTCAGAAGAAAAAGGTGTTCCTGCTAGTTGTGTTACAAGAGAATTTCCAGCACTTACTTGGGCAGTTTTCCCTTGCAAGGGTGCTATGCCTGACTCAATGCAAAGTGTGAATAAAAAAATATTCTCAGAATGGCTGCCTAACTGCAGGGACTATGAAATTGCTTTTGGATGCAATATTGAAATGTATGACGATCCTTGCAAGTTTTCTAAAGGTACTCAAGATGAAAACTATTACAGTGAAATCTGGATTCCTGTTAAGAAAAAATAAATTAAAACCTCTTGACTTGAACACTGTGTCGTACTTTATAATTAAGCATGAAAGGAGATGAGTATATGGAAATAATGACAATTAGTGATGTATCAAAAATTTTTGATGTATCAACAAGAATGCTGCGATATTATGAGAAAATCGGGTTAATATCAAGCAACAGAAAAGCTGATTATGCATATCGTATTTATGATGAAACTACTGTAAGACGTCTTCAGCAGATTTTAATACTAAGAAAACTGCGTATTCCTCTTAAACAGATAGCGATTATTCTCGATGACTATGAGCAGACAAAGGCAGTGCAGATAATGCGTGAAAACATTGTTTCGCTTGATTATGAAATAAATGCACTCAGCACCATCCGTAATATTCTTAATACTTTTATTAATCGGCTTGATGAGAGTATAAGAGATAGAATACATCTTGATTTGCTCATGGATAATGAGCTAATTGAAATCGCCAATGCTCTAAGCCTTTCAAAGCTTAATTTAAAGGAGGAGCATTCAATGGAAGAACTACATAATGCAAACAAAATTATCGAAAGTCAGATGGATATTAGGATTATTTATCTGCCGCCTGCAACAGTTGCGTCAAGCCACTACATAGGTGAGAATCCAGAGGATAATGCAGGTGAAAAACTCAGAAAGTTTATTGAAGAGGTAAATTTGCCGGAGATAAAGCCTGATTTCAGAGTGTATGGATTTAATAATCCTTCACCGCAAGAGGGACAGGAGAATTACGGATATGAATTTTGGGTTACTATTCCTGATGATATGGAAGTATTTAAACCACTTGAAAAGAAACAGTTTGCAGGTGGATTATATGCGGCACATTGCATTAAAATGGGTAATTTTCACGAGTGGGGAACGTTTTATGAGTGTATGAATAAAAGCGATGAATATGAAATCAATCACCGTGAGCCATTTGGTATGGGCGGAACACTTGAGGAGCATATCAATGCTTATTCGTATTATACAGGTGCAGTTAACGAATATATTCAGCTTGATTTATTAATACCTATAAAGAAAAAAGGTGAATAGTATGCAGATCGTTATACAGCCGACTTTTAGTACCTGCGGACAGGCTTGTATTTCAATGATTACTGGCAAGGACATAAATGAAGTCATAAAGGATATGAAAACAAGTGGTCCCACAAGTATCGGACAACTTATCGAAATACTTGATTATTACGGGTATAGACATGCACCTAAAAACTTGCGAATATCTAAGAAAAATCCTGTTCAAAGTGATTATTCATTTTTAACTGTTCATATGAATGCAGGCTATACTCATTGGGTTTTATATTATGAGGGAAAATTTTATTGTCCTGAACATGGAGTATTGGATGAATATACGGCAGGGAGAATAACTTCATTTTTGGCGATTGAAAAATAATTTTCAAAAACCTCTTGACACTCCTCTAAGGGGAGGATGTAGAATAAAATCACAGGGAAGGAGATGGTCAGATGTATCGTATCGGCGAGTTTTCAAAGCTTACAAAAACAACCATAAAGGCTCTAAGGTATTATGATGAAGTAGGACTATTAAAACCGGAAGAAACAGACAAATTCACGGGTTATCGGTTTTATACAACCAATCAGCTTCTTGAGCTTCATCGTATTCAGTCACTAAGGCAAATAGGCTTGTCTATTGATGAAATTAAGCTTATTATTTCAGAAAAAGCAAATACACAAAGTATTCTTGAAAAGCGAAAGTCAGAAATCCTTGCCGAGCTTGCATATGAACAAGACCAGCTTTCCCGAATTGAATTTATTTTATCAGGTAAAGAGGAGGAATTTTTTATGAATTATCAGGCAATTATTAAGGAACTTCCGGAGTGTATCGTTTGTTCAAAGGAAATGACAGTACCGAATTACAACTCGTATTTTGAGGTTATACCTGCAATCGGTGATCAGGTCAAGGGGAAATATCCTGACTTGAAATGCACTGTTCCTGAATATTGTTTTATTACTTATCTTGATGGTGAGTACAAGGAAAAGGACATCAACGTTGAATTTTGTGAGGCTGTTGATAAGATGATGCCCGATTTTGATGACATTCTTTTCAAGAAAATTGAAGCTGTTCAAGCAGTATCTGTAATGCATAAGGGCAGTTATGCTGGGCTTTCACACGCATATGCTTATGTTTTCAAATGGATAGATGAAAACGGATACACAGTTACAGATTACCCTAGAGAAAGTTATATTGATGGCATATGGAACAAGGAAAATGAAGATGAGTGGCTTACTGAGCTTCAGATTCCTGTTATAAAAAATTAATGTATACTAATCCTATATTAAAAAACATCTAAAAAATCGAGCTAAAACCACGATATACGATTTTAGCGATGATTTTTTAGCAATGTTTTATTTGGGATTAGTATTATACTTATTTTATTAAGTGAAGTTTATATTATAATTGTATTAATATTTGTAAAGACGGATAAATCAAAATCCGTCTTTACTTTTTTATAAATGCGTGGTATAATCTGTAATATAATTTTAATTCAAAAGGAGAGGATATTCATTCCCAAGACATTTCAATAAAAGCAAAAGGTACAAATTGTTATTGTACCATTGAAAGTGATTTACATGAAAGAAGTGTTTATAGATGAGTAGTGAAAAAATAATTGCCGCCTGTGGAAATGACTGTGCTAGATGTCCGAGATTTTTGCCTAAGACTGATAATGAACTACATAATACTGCAATGCTTTGGTATAAAATCGGGTATCGTGACCATGTAATTACAAATGATGAAATCAGCTGTAATGGTTGTAAAAAAGAAAATTGGTGCAGATACGAAATAATTAGCTGTACGTCAAAAAAGAATATAAACAACTGCGGTGAATGCGATGAATACCCATGTATTAAGATAAGCAAGGCTTTTGAGAAAACTATGGAATTTGAGCCAAAATGCAGAGAGATATGTACTGATGAGGAATATAAGATTATGTCTAAAGCGTTCTTTGAAAAGAAGAAAAATCTTGACGATATGTTTTTGAACATAGTTTTGTAAAGGCGTTTATAAGATATTTATTACAGAATATAACGATGATTTCAAAAGCAAAATTATTGATTTTTTCATATTTTCATGCCTGAAAAAGCAAAGAAAATAATTTAACTATATTTATAAACGTGACATACTGTTGTCGTGTTTGTAGTGATAAGATTATATAAAAAAGAAAGCAGTTTTTTATATTATGATTGAATCATGATGCGGAATTTTATGCAGTGAATGCGAATATAAAGAAAGTATGGGCTGCAAAGGCTGTGTTAATATTGACAAGCCGTTTTGGGGAGAAGAATGCCCTGTAAAATCATGCTGTGAGAGCAAAAAGCTTTATAACTGTGGAATGTGTTATAATTTTGCTTGTGAGCTTTTAAATTCATTTGCATATGATAAAGAGCAAGGTGACGATGGTAAAAGATTAGTGCAATGTAGAAAATGGTGCGGAACGGAGATTTAATATGAAGTTTATGCTTGCTTTGATTGCAGTAAAAGATATTGAGGTGTCAAAAAAATTCTATATGAATTTGTTTAATCAAACTGTAACACTTGATTTAGGCTCGAATGTAACAATGAGCGGAGGCTTTGCATTGCAGCAGAATTTCGGTTGGCTGACAGGTCTTCCCGAAGAAAGTATACATACAAAATCAAATAATATGGAGCTTTATTTTGAGGTTGATGATTTTGATGAATTTACCTATAAATTAAAGCATTACAATAATATAGAGTATGTTCATGGTGTCAAAACTTATGACTGGAAACAGCGAGTTATTCGTATTTATGACCCTGATTATCACATTATTGAGATTGGCGAAGCTATGGACGTTATTGCAAAGAGATATCTAAGTAAAGGATATTCTATTGAAGAAACTGCTAAGGAAATCCAGCATCCAGTGGAGCTTGTAAGCAAGTGGGCAGAAGAAATGGTGAGTGAATAAATTTGACTCAAGCACTTGACGAGACAGAAAGTATCTGTTATAATAGGGTAAACAAAAATGATCTGAGGTGAAAAGATGCGTAAATTTTCTTGCTAATATAATTAATGTATAAAAATATTAAGCGGATATGACCGCTTTGTTTGTTATGCAAAAATTAATGCAGGAAAGTTACTGTGTCTTTAAGCTTAATATAATATAGGTATACCTTTTTTAGGTATGTCTTTCTTGTGTTTTATAGCTGCGGAATTAACTTTCCTGCGGCTATTGTTATTTTCTGAATGTAACATTTTGGAGAATTATTCACAGGAGGATTATTATATGTCTTTGATAAATATAACGAATTTGACTTTTTCATATGACGGCAGTTATGACAATATATTTGAAAATGTAAGTTTTTTGCTTGATACTGACTGGAAACTCGGATTTACAGGGCGAAATGGACGAGGGAAAACAACATTTCTAAATTTGCTATTAGGTAAATATGCATTTCAAGGCAGGATTTCAGCAAGTGTAAACTTTGAATATTTTCCATTTGAGGTTATAGACAAAACTCAGTTTACAATAGATATTATAAAATTTTATGTTCCTGATTGTGAGGATTGGCAGATAATAAAGGAGCTTAATCTTTTAAATGTAACTGAAGATGTTTTATACCGTCCGTTTGAAACGCTTTCAAACGGCGAACGAACAAAAGCACTTCTTGCAGCATTATTTCTAAAAGAAAACAGCTTTCTTTTAATTGATGAACCGACTAATCATCTTGATGCCGAAGCAAGAAATACAGTTTGCAGTTATTTAGACCGTAAAAAAGGTTTTATTCTTGTTTCACATGACAGAGCTTTTCTTGACGGATGTATTGACCATGTTCTTTCAATCAACAGAAATGACATTGAGATACAAAAAGGCAATTTTTCATCTTGGCTAAAAAATAAAGAAATGCACGATAGCTTTGAGCTTAACCAAAACGAAAAGCTTAAAAAAGATATAAAAAGGCTTACAGAATCAGCAAAACGAACAGCTGAATGGTCGGACAAGGCTGAAAGCAGAAAAATTGGTTTTGACCCGTCTAAAGTTGAAAAAAGCGCAGGACGCCGTCCTGCTGAGGGAGCAAAAGCTAAAAAAATGATGTCACGTTCAAAAGCAATAAAAGAACGGCAGATGTCAGCAATTGATGATAAATCAAAGCTTCTCAAAAACATTGAGCAAAGTTCTGAATTAAAAATTACCTCGTTAAAATTTCACACATCAAATCTTGTTAATCTTGATAGTGTATCTATTTTCTATGGCGACAAAAACGTGTGTGAAAACATTAGCTTTACAGTAAACGAGGGGGATAGAATTTCACTTTCTGGAAAAAACGGTTGTGGAAAATCTAGTATTTTAAAGCTTATCTGCGGTGAAAATATTTCGCACACTGGTAATATTTCTATGAACAGCCAGCTTAAAATATCTTATGTTGAACAGAATACCGAAAATTTATCTGGAAGCCTTTCAGAATATTCAGATAAATATGACATTGATTTTAGCCTATTTTTAGCAATTCTTAGAAAGCTTGATTTTTCCAGAATGCAGTTTGAAAAAAATATAGAAGAATTCAGTGAGGGACAGAAGAAAAAGGTGCTGATTGCAAGAAGTTTATGCGAAAAAGCGCATCTTTATATCTGGGATGAACCACTTAATTTTATTGATGTTATTTCACGAATACAGATTGAAAGCCTTATACTTGAGTATGATCCGACACTTATTTTTGTTGAGCATGATAAGACGTTCTGTGACAATATTGCAACTGTTAATGTTTATTTGTAAGAGAAACAAACAAAGAATTTATTTAACCCGCCGAAGCTAATCCTTTTTGATAATTCATGAGTAAAAATAGGAATATATTTTTGAAGATATTTATAAAGACGAGTATTATTCAATTCGCTTTCACACTTTGAAAAAAGCTTATAAATTTCATGTAATAAAGTATTATATTGATAATATGCACATTTATTACTTATTAATTCTATATCACTTTCGTTTAATTCTAGCTCAAAATAAGGCTTATCAGAGAGCATACAGCCTAGAAAATTATTGAAAATGACTTCAGCGATATTAAAAAGCAGTTCAGTATATTTACATTCATATATCTCACCAAAACCAATAAGTAATGCTCCAATTTTATCCCTGTTAAAGTGCTGGCAGAATTCGTTTTCATGCATGATGGCAGTATAATATTCATTTATAAACATTACCCCCTGCGATTTAATATTATATGCCTGACAGCCAAGTAAAGGGTAATCAATTGAGGCACAGCAGTTTCTTGCATCAAAGCGTGCAGAATACCCCTTAAAATATTCATCAAAGGACTTTTCCATAACGTAATTATATTCATAGCATTTGGTTTGAAGTTTGTTTTTATAAGCACATTTAAATATCCTTTGGTTTACTTCATGAATTGACAATATTAAGGTACGTCCTCTTTCAAGAATAATCTCTGCCTTAACAGTATTTAATTCATCTATTGCTTTTGACAATGAATTCAAGCTTAAAAGATAAACATCTGCTTGATACAAAACTGAGGAATACAGGATTTCAGCATGCTTTTTTGGTATGGTACTGCTTTCACGTTTAGTGAACTGCTCGGCTGTTTCAATAAATGCATAATCAAATGACTGCCGTATTTCTGCAATTCTGTCATCTGAAATAATGTTATGCATTGAACAAAGAATTAAAATATTAAGAGTATAGTTTTGTGTATCAATATCGGCATCAGAAAAATGGAGCAAGTGAGAAATATCATTCATCATAATCCTCCTCGGACATGTTATCGTAATCATCTGCTATACCATTTGCAGTATTGCGAATTTTTCGGCAAAGATAATCCATATCACGTCCCTGCAATATATCCACACTGCCGCCGCTTTCCTTTTCAAAAAAAATATACATGATGTCAATGACTTCATCATCAGTCAGAATGTCAAGGCTTTCTTCCTTTGCTTCATAAAAAATATCAATTAAAGAGGCTATGGTATCAGCATAATCGCTTTGCGAAATATAGGTGCTTTTCATAAATTTTTCGATTATTTTAACAGTTGCACTTTTGCCGAATTCTATTCTATCCTGCATTGAAATAGTTTCTTTTCCTGCCTGAACAAGCATTATAGCATCCTTTTCGGTTAGGAATAATGCATATTCCATAGATTTTTCATTCAGATTAAGTATATCTGCTTTTTGCTTTGATAAGTTAAGCTGGTTAATTGAAAATTCAGGTGCTAAATCAAAATTCATAAAATGACCTCCAAAATTTATTTATTTTGCCTATTGACAAATGGGTTGAAATGTGGTATGATTATAATGTAATATGGGGTTGTTGTAATCGAAATCATATTAGCATTCCTATGTTATCATAATTTTATCGTTTTGTCAATATGTTTTGCTTTTGAAAGGATGGTTTTTTTGTTAATAGTATCTGTGTCAGGGGTTAACCGCAAGTAATTGCTAACCTCAAAATGTATATTTTAAGGCATATTTTTGGGTATGTCTTTGTTAGTGTACGTTTTTTCACAGAACAACTGTTAATATAAACTATCCTTGTAATATATTGTGGGCATGGTGTATTTACTGTGCTTTATTTTACGGGATAACTATATCCGCAGGTATCTGTTTAAAGGGTACACTGCGGATTTTTTGTTTAATAAGATTTAACAGCATAATGAAGGGAAACTATAATGAACAATAAAACTACACTTGAATTTAATAAGATAATTGAAATGTTAAGCGAATATGCGCTTACTGATAAAGCTAAAGAAAGAATTTCTGAGCTAGCACCATTTCTGCGGGAAAGTGATGTTTACTCAAACTGTGAGGACACAACTGAGGCAAGAAAAATTCTTGATACAGTCGGCAATCCACCGCTGACACCTTTGAAAAATACCGAGAAATACTTAGAAACAGCCTCAAAGGGCGGAATGCTTGATCCAAAAGAGCTGACAGAATTCGGACAGTTTCTTTCATCCTGCAGAAGGCTTAAAGCATTCCTAAAAAAAGCAGAAGCAACGGATACCAAAATAGCTTACTACGGCAATACAATAGACAGCCTTGAGTTTTTATATTATGAGATTGACAGATGCATACGAAATGAGCAGGTTGACAGTATGGCATCTAACACTTTGCGGGATATACGCAGAAAAAAAGAGAATACACACACTCAGATTAAGCTAAAGCTTGATGCAATTCTTAAAGGGAAAAAGGAGTATTTTTCGGACAGCTTTGTTTCAAACCGAAGCGGGCACTTCACACTTCCTGTGAAAAAGGAATATAAAAATCAGGTATCAGGCTCAGTGATTGATATTTCTGCAACAGGGGCTACTTATTTTATTGAGCCGTCTGCAATTGCAAAATACCGTGAGGAACTGTCTGTGCTTGAAATATCGGAACAGCGTGAAATCGAGAAGATTTTATATAGCATCGCATCTTGTATTGATGACTTTAAAACAGAAATTAAGCTTAATATTGATGCAATTCAAACACTTGATTTTATCTTTGCTAAAGGTAAGCTCAGCAGTTATATGAAAGCAGTTGAAGCTAAAACAAACACACAAGGCTATATAAAAATCACAGGCGGCAGGCACCCGCTTTTAAAGCAGTCAGAATGTGTACCTCTTGATTTTGAGCTTGGAAACGGAATTAAGGGGATTATAATCACAGGTCCAAATACAGGCGGAAAAACCGTTGCTTTAAAGACGGTCGGGCTATTTACAATGATGGCGCAGTGCGGACTTCATGTGCCGTGCAGCGAAGCGGATTTATGCATGACAGGGAATATTCTTTGTGATATCGGTGACGGGCAGAGTATATCAGAAAATCTATCAACTTTTTCATCACATATAAAAAATATCATTGAAATCCTACAGAATACAAATTGCGAATCGCTTGTTTTACTTGATGAGCTTGGCTCTGGAACGGACCCTGCTGAAGGAATGGGGATTGCAGTTTCAATTCTTGAGGAGCTTAAAAACAGAGGCTGTCTTTTTGTTGCAACAACACATTATCCTGAGGTTAAGGAATATGCTGAAAAGACGGAGGGGCTTATTAATGCCCGAATGACTTTTGACCGTGAAACACTTGCGCCATTATATCAGCTAAAAATCGGTGAGGCAGGAGAAAGCTGTGCATTATATATCGCAAAGCGTCTTGGGTTCCCGCAGAATATGCTGAAAAGAGCATATAATGAAGCCTACAAAGAGCAGAAAAAGTCACCAAAGTCCGATTTTTCTGCGGATTTCTTTGAATGTGATTTAAATGAAAGCACACAGATGAAAGTGTCAGCGGATAGAATTATTTTAAAGGCGGATAATAAAAAAGCTGTGCAAAGTCATGCTGAAAAGTTTTCAATTGGTGACAGTGTTATAGTTTATCCGGAAAAAAAGCTCGGGATTATATGCCAGACGTCTAACGCTAAGGGCGAGCTAGGTGTAATGATACAAAAGAATAAAAGACTTGTGAATCACAAGCGTATAAAGCTTAAAATGCCTGCATCAGAGCTTTATCCGCCTGATTATGATTTCTCCGTTATTTTTGATACTGTCGAAAACAGAAAGGCAAGGCATAAGCTTGATAAAGGGCATCATCCTGATGTGACTGTTCATATAGAGGATGAGCTGAAATAAAGTGTAATAAGAAAACAGTAGTACTATTTTGAGTGCTGCTGTTTTTGTTTTGTTATGGTTAAAATTTCGCTATGCATATATCGTTATAATCTCAACTTAATAACTCAGAACAATGATGAAACAAGGTTTGAAGTTATGTATACCCTTAAATATCCAGACGATATTTCTCTTGAAAACCCTGAAGTATGTTACGCAGAAACCTTAAGCAATAAAAAAGAATACGTACTCATGCTTTTGGGGTCTTTCGCCCGTTAGGGTGTATCCCATAAAAAATATTTCTACGGCGGCGAACAGCAGAAGCATTAACCATCCCTTCATAAGTACCTACAGACTTCAATCAAAATGTGAATGTTTCATAGCATCTTTAATTAAATTTTCAAATTGTCACAAAACACCCGTGTTGAATTTGTGCAAAAAGTAGATTCTATTTTTATGAGGGCAAATTAATTCACATTTTCAGCCCATTTTGTAGGTACTTATGAAAGGGGATATTTCGCAGAGCAATTTCTCGCCGAATTGTTTTGCAACTCGCCAAAAAAATTACCCCTTTCACTCACAAAAGAATGAAAGGGGTTTATTGTTGAAAAATGTTTTTGAAGAGATAAGGAATATGGTGGCAATGTCCGATGTGGCAAAGTTTTATGGCTTGCAAATTTCACATTCAGGCATGGCTTGTTGTCCATTTCATAATGATAATAAACCAAGTATGAAAATTTATGAAGATAAAGAGGGGTGATGAAGATGTTTGATGATAAGGAAACCTGTTGTTTTATACACCTTTTGAATCGCTGTCTACATGATGAAAGATTTTATTTGCTTCATGTAAAGGAATATGAAAATATAAAGCCAAATAAAATTCTGCTGGGTTATTATGATGATAGATACATTTATATGATTCCAAATACCTTTATTAATGTATCAAATTATCTTCTTAGTCAACATGGATTGAAAGCGTTTAATGTCAGGAAAATATTGAGGAATTTATGTGATTTAAAGCTGATAAAGGTGTACTTAAATCTTTCTGATGGAATTCGTTATCGTATTCAGAAAAGGGTAGGCAAGACAAGAAAAAGATATATAACTTTCAAAAGGGGAGAATTTGAAAAAATATTTAAGGGAGGCTTGTTATAATGACTGAACAAACAAATTTTAAAGAAAATCTTACGCAGGAAGAAATTGATTCTTTGGCTGCTGCTCTTTATTGTGATATAAAAGAATTTTTCAAAACGGAATTAGGTAAGGAACTTATGGAGAAAAGTTCATATAAATCAAATCGTAGTAATGAAAAAAATGAAAAAAGTGCGTAAAGTGGTCGTTGGAAACTTCATAATAAAAATTTAATTTAACGCTTTAAAGCGTTGACAAATTCCCTGAAAAGTGATATACTATTATTAGGATTTAGATTTGATGTAATACTTAACGAGGAGGGTATTAAATGAAAGCAGTAATATATGCAAGATATTCTTGTGACAATCAAAGGGAAGAAAGTATTGAAGGACAGCTTCGTGAATGTAAGGAATTTGCTGAACGAAAAGGAATGACTTTGATAGGTACATATATAGATAGGGCGATGTCAGCCAAAACTGATAATCGACCGGAATTTCAAAAAATGATAGGGGATAGCTCAAAGGGGTTATTTGATGCAGTAATCGTCTGGAAGCTTGATAGATTTGCACGAAACAGATATGACTCAGCTCATAATAAAGCTACACTCCGCAAAAATGGAGTAAAAGTAATATCTGCAACAGAAGTTATATCAGAAGGTGCAGAGGGAATAATTCTTGAATCTGTACTTGAGGGTTATGCTGAATATTATTCGGCAGAGCTTTCTGAAAAGGTTATTCGTGGCATGACTGAAAATGCTTTGAAGTGTCAGTTTAATGGTGGGGTGATACCAGTCGGATATACTGTTGATGAAAATAAAAATTTTCACATTGACCCTTTAACAGCACCATTTGTAAAGGATGCATTTGAAATGTATTCATCATGCAGAATGATTAAGGATATTGTAATTTATCTCAATGAAAACGGCGTTCGTTCTGGATATGGAAAACCAATGACCAAGACTTCTGTTACTGCACTTTTAAATAATGTTAAGTATAAGGGGCAATATAAATATCGGGATATATTAATTGATGATGGTGTTCCAAGAATAGTTTCCGATGAGCTGTTTCAAAAGACACAGGAGAGACTAGAAAAGAATCAGCGTTCCCGTTCACGTTTCAAGGCAAAGACAGAATATTTTTTATCAACAAAACTTATATGTGGTGACTGTGGCTCATTTATGATAGGTGAGAGCGGAACAGGCAGAGGAAATGCGACATATAACTATTATAAATGTACAAGTGTTAAAAGAAAGCTTGGCTGTCATAAAAAATCTATACGAAAAGACTATATTGAAGAGATTGTATTGCATGATGTTTTTGATAAAATGTTTACTGCTGATATGATTAACGATATTGCAGACAGTGTAATAAAATTGCAGGACAAGGAAAACACAGCACTCCCACTTCTTCAAAAGGAACTTGCAGAGGTTGAAAAGAGTGTAGATAATTTAATTACAGCAATGCAGATGGGAATGCTAACAAAATCCACAAAAAAACGTCTTGATGAACTTGAAGCTCAAAGAGACGTTATCGAATCAAATATTATTAAGCAGGAAATTCAGCAAAAAGCTATAACAAGGGAACAGGTTATTATATGGCTGCAAAATATGAAGCAACTTGATTTAGCATCAGATGATAGTAAACGTAAATTGGTTGATAGTTTTGTAAACTCCGTTTATCTTTATGATGACAGAGTAGTTATTAGTTTTAATTGCAGGGAAGGAGCGAGTAAAATCGCTCTTCCTAATGGTGGAGTTTCGGCTTGCACGTTATTGGGGGAGCCAATTATGAAAAATCCGAACACATTTATTTTTAAAGATGTGTTCGGATTTTTGTTTTTAACAATAAAAATAAAAAATCTGCCATGCAAACGGGATAAACCGTTCGCATGGCAGAAAGAAATATGTGTACTTAATATATAATTAGAATAGTCACATAAAAATTCGTTTATCCCAAAGCTACATCCAGTATCATCATAAGAACAAACCCGACAGCTGCACCGATTGTTGCAACATTGCTGTGTTCTCCTGACTGTGCCTCTGGAATAAGCTCCTCAATTACAACATAGAACATAGCCCCTGCCGCAAATGAGAGTATGTATGGCAAAACAGGCAGTATCAGCGAGGTGAGGAGTATTGTTATAATTGCTCCTATTGGCTCGACAATACCTGACAGCGCACCGTATTTAAAAGCTCTCTTTTTGGAAATTCCCGTTCCGACAAGCGGCATTGAAATAATTGCACCCTCAGGGAAGTTCTGAACCGCAATTCCTATCGCAAGCGCAAATGCAGCAGCGGCGGTGATTGTCGTGCTGCCTGATGCCACTCCTGCGAAAACAACACCGACAGCCATACCCTCAGGGATATTGTGGAGAGTTACTGCAAGCACAAGCATAATTGATTTTTCAAACTTTGCTTTTGTACCCTCAGGCTTATCGGAATTTGCATGCAGGTGAGGTACAATGTTATCAAGCAACAGCAGAAAGCCTATTCCTATAAGAAATCCGATTGAAGGAGGAAGCCAGGGTATTTCACCGTTTTCCTCAGCCATTTCAAGTGACGGGATAATCAGCGACCATACTGACGCCGCTATCATCACGCCCGACGCAAATCCGAGCAACGCTTTCTGAATATTCTGATTTATTTCCTTCCTCATCAGGAAAACCATAGCCGAACCAAGTACTGTACCGAGAAACGGTATCGACAGCCCGAGGGAAATGTTTTGAATGTTGTTCATTTTGACACCTCCGAATTATTTGATTTATATATATCATAGCATATTTTACTGAACATTTCAAATGTTAATATGCAATATATAGAAAATAATAGTTAATTATTTTTGCATAAAATATATCGTGAATGTATTGACATTTTTACGACCACATGTTATAATTTATTTTGCTTAAGGGAGTAGATGGCGCAATAGCGTGGCAAGTCAACATACTGATTATTCGAAATAATCTGGCTTGTCTTAAACATTGAGACTTGAGGTGCAATCTGTGCGCCCCGGTCTTTTTTTATTGGTTCGGGTGTAAAATACCCGGACTTTTTTTGTCGGAGAAAATATAAAATATTGTGGTTTCTCAGAGAAGGAAATAATCACAGAGGTGCTTTGATATTAGTATGTAAAAAGATTCACCTTATAGGCTACAAAGACAATTTTTAAATCGGAGGAGTAAAAATAATGGGAATAATGGAACTGCTGCTTATTGCGGTCGGACTTTCAATGGACGCTTTTGCGGTATCGGTATGTAAGGGACTGTCAACACAAAAAATAAAGACAAAGCATTATTTAATTGTTGGGGTATGGTTCGGAGGGTTTCAGGCACTGATGCCGCTTTTGGGATATCTTCTCGGCTGTGCATTTGAAAGATACATAACAGCCTTTGACCACTGGATCGCGTTTATATTGCTGCTGATAATCGGTGTAAACATGATTAAGGAAGGAGTATCAAAGGATGAAGAAAAGCAGGACGTCTCCTTCTGCACGGGGAGCATGTTTCCACTTGCAGTTGCGACAAGCATTGACGCGCTTGCAGTGGGAGTTACCTTTGCACTTCTGCCTGATGTAAGTATTGCGACAGCGGTTTCTTTTATAGGAGTGACTACATTTGTCTTGTCAGCAGTCGGCCTTAAGGTTGGCAGTGTATTCGGTATGAAATACAAGTCAAGGGCAGAAATTGCTGGTGGTGTGATACTTGTGATTTTGGGAGTGAAAATACTTCTTGAGCATCTTGGAGTTATCGCGTTTTAATAGTTTTAATATTTTTAAAAACTTAATAGATATTTTAATTTCAGAATTAATAAAAAGGGCTTATGTTACGGCGTGAGCTCTTTTTATTAAATTATTTTGACAAAATAAGAGAATGTATTTGACTTTTATTAGTGATTTTCTTTATTTTAACTACAAGATTCTCGAATATTTTACAAATAGATTAATTTTTATCTTTACAAATAGAAATTATTGTTGTATAATGTATCTAATAATTGTAATAAGGAACTTTAATATAAAATAAAGAAAGGTTTGTGTTCATGGATAAGATTTTTATGGCACATATCACTGATATAAATTGTAAAAAAGAAGAGCAGACCGTTCTGGAACATTTACGGAATACAGCAGAATATGCAGGTGAAAGTCTGAAAACAATAGGACTTTATTATTGCGGATACCTTGCAGGACTTATTCATGATATGGGAAAGTATAAACTTGAGTTTTCAGAATATCTTGATGATTCATATGCAGGCAGAAATGTTAAAAGAGGTTCTGTAAACCACACCTTTGCAGGAGTAATTTATATCCTTGAAAAATATCATACTGAAAAAAATGATCTTTTCGACAAGCTTACAAGCGAAATTATAGCCTTTGCTGTCGGAGGCCATCACGGAGAATTTGATATTGTTGATATTGATGGTAAAAACGGCTTTGAGTATCGCCTTAACAAGGAAAGATCTGATATTAATTATGAGGAGTCAAAAAGAAATTATTTTTCTGATATAAATGAATATGAGATTGAACACGACTTTTTATATGCAAAGGAAGAAATAGAAACTGTTTTTTCAAAAGTTAAAGCTTTTCCGGGCATAAAAAAGTCTTCAATGCACTTCATTTTAGGAATGATCGCACGAATGGTGCTTTCAGCTTTAATTAACGGTGACAGGTTAGATACATCTGAATTTATGAGTGGTGGTAAATTTGAAAAGCAGGATACTAAAGAGGATCTCTGGAAAGAACAGCTTGATTACTTTGAAAATAAGCTGAAATTATTTACTGCTGATACTCCGATTAATAAGGCAAGACAATATTTTTCGGATATATGTGCAGAGTATGCAAAGCGTGAAACCGGAATTTATCGAATAACAGTTCCGACAGGTGCAGGAAAAACCTTGTGCATGCTAAGATATTCGCTTGCTCATGCAAAAAAACATAATAAGAAACGCATTATTTTTATTATCCCTCTGCTTAGCATTCTGGATCAGAACAGTAAAGTTATAAGGGAATATATTAAAGATAAAAATATCGTTAAGGAGTTTCATTCAAATGTGGTACATACAAAAGATACCGGTGAACATCTGAATGAATTTGAATTGCTGTCGGAGGCATGGGATTCACCTGTTATTATTTCAACGCTGGTTCAGCTTCTTAATATGCTGTTTGCCGATAAAACGACTGCAATAAGACGTATGTCATCATTATGTGACAGCATAATAGTCATTGATGAGGTTCAGAGTCTGCCTAAAAATATAATAGACTTATTTAACACCGCAATAAATTATCTTGCTTTTTTCTGCAATACAACAGTTATACTTTCATCAGCTACACAGCCCTGCTTTGATAAAGTAAAAATGTCTTTACAGTTTTCGGAAAGTCCTGATATAATTCCGTTTGACAGGGATATTTTTAATGTTTTCAAGCGCACAGAGGTTATTGATAAAACAAGTCAGTACGGAATGTCGTCCGAGGATCTTTCTGATTTTGCAATGGATATTATGGAAAGTCATTATTCACTGCTTATAATCTGCAATACAAAGTCAAGCGCACTTAGTGTATATGAATACCTTAAACAGCTGAACAATTCAAAAAAGTATAAGCTGTTTCATCTGTCAACATCAATGTGTATGCAACACAGAAAAGACACTTTAAAAGATATAAATGCTGTTCTTGATGATATAAATAAAAGTATGAAAAACGGACAAGAACCTAAACAGAAAATTATTTGTGTTTCAACTCAGCTTGTTGAGGCAGGTGTTGATTTTTCTTTTGAGAATGTAATAAGAGTTATTGCCGGAATGGATAATATTACACAATCAGCCGGCAGGTGCAACAGAAATAATGATTTTGATAAGATATGCAATGTCTATATTGTTAACCTGAAAAGCAATGATGAAAATCTGAAAATGCTTCAGGAAATTAAAATTGCACAGAATTGTTCTGTAAATCTTTTAAGGGATTTTAAACGTTCTCCGGAAATCTACGATAACGATTTGCTGTGTAACAGGAGCATTGATACATATTACAGACTGCTTTTTGAAAATCCTGATATTAAGAATAAGTTCAGTTATCCTGTTAAGATTTACGGAGGTATAACAAATAACCTGTTTGAAATGCTTTCTCACAATACTTCTTTATGTCAAAGAGCAGAGGGAAAGGATAAATACATTCTTAATCAATCATTTAAAACAGCTAACGCATTATTTAAGGTTTTTGATGAAAATACAACTGACGTAATTGTTCCTTACAATGAAGAGGCAAAAAATATTATAAATGATTTGTGTTCTGCAAAAGTAAAATTTGATTATTCTTTTATGAAAGAAAAAATAAAGGACGCAAAAAAATATACTATTCAGATTTATGAATATCAGAAACAGGCACTTGAGGGTATGCTGTTTTCTGATGAGGGCGGTCATTTTATTGCACTGCAAAAACAGAATTATAACAGTGAAACAGGACTTCAGATTGATAGATCATATTTTTAAGTTAGGAGGGATTTTTTATTATGCACGATAATATCGTTGAATTTGAGGTTTACGGTGATTTTGGACTTTTTTCCGATCCGATAACCCGTGTCGGAGGCGAAAAATTCACTTATCAGATACCTACGTATGAGGCTATAAAAGGTATACTGCACAGTATATACTGGAAACCAACAATTATATGGGTAATTGATTCCGTAAGGGTTATAAACCGAATTCAGACGGAAACAAAGGGAATTCGCCCGATTCTTTATACTCCTGAAATGAAAAAAGGGAAACTAAAAGTAAATGACTTGTCATACTATACTTATCTTAAAGACTGCCGTTATCAGGTGAGAGCGCATTTCATATGGAATGAAAACCGCCCGGAGCTTGAACATGATCGCAATGAAAATAAGCACCACAACATTGCTAGAAGAATGATTGAACGAGGAGGAAGACGTGATATTTTTCTTGGTTGCCGTGAATGTCAGGGCTATGTTGAACCATGTAATTTCAGTGAGGGTAAAAGCTTTTATGATGACACAAACGAAATGAGCTTTGGACTGATGTATCACGGTATAACTTATGCTGATGAAGCTTATTCTGAGGAAACAAAGGGGAAAATGACCGTAAGACTATGGCACGCGGTTATGAAAAATGGCATTATTGACTTTATTACGCCAGAAAAATGTATTCACAGACCTGTGCGTGAAATGAATGTAAAGCATTTTGGCAAAGAGTTTGACAATTTTAATCCTGTGCTGAATGAGTATAAGGGGGTGATGTAAATGTCATGGATGAGTATGCTTTATCAGACATATGAGAATAATGTTCATATGGCGGGGAAGGTTGTTGATGAAAAAGTTTCGTTGTCAGTTGTTGCACATATGTCTGCAAATGCTCAGATTGAAATTACAATTGACGAGGATGGAACTTTTCAAAAAGCTTTACCTGTTGATAAACAATACAGCAAAACGCTTATTCCTGTTACAGAACAATCGCAAGGGCGTTCAAGTGGTGATGCTCCACACGCGCTGTGTGATACACTTTCTTACATTGCAGGAGATTTTGGCAGGTATTTATCAGATGAAAAGCTTGCAAAAAAATGTGACATTAAGTTTTCAAAATATTTTTCTGAACTTGAGAATTGGGTCAGTTCAAATTGTTCACATCCTAAAGCAAAAGCTGTTTATAATTATGTCAGCCAAAAACGTATTACATCAGACCTTATAAAGACAGGTATACTTGAATGTAATGAGAGCGGAAAGCTTGCCGATAAAAAAGTCAGCGGTAATAATTATGAGAAAGCACTTGTTAGATTTATTGTAAATAGTTCTGTTAGTAATGCAGATAACGGCACATGGCAGGATTCAACGCTTTTAAGTAAATATTCAGAGTACTATTCAACAGTCCAGAAAGGTGCAAAGGATATATGCTATCTTACTGGCAGAAAACAGACGGTATGTGTTAATCACCCAAAGGGGATTATTGCTTCAGATTATGGAGCAAAGCTTATTTCTGCAAATGATAATTTAAACTATACTTACAGAGGGCGTTTTACAGACTCTGACCAGGCATGCACTGTCAGTTATGAAGCAACGCAGAAAGCACATAATGCTCTTACGTGGCTTGCAGGAAGACAGGGCTATACGTTCGGCAATGATAAAAAAAGAACTTTTATCTGCTGGAATCCAAAGGGCAAGGACGTTCCTGCAATTGATAATTGTTTATACTCAGACATTGAGGACGATACGGAGGAAGGTTCTTATACAGAGGAACTGTATAAGAAACGCCTTATGGACGCACTGAACGGCTATAAGAATACGCTTGACAATAACGATGATATTGTTGTCATAGGTCTTGATGCTGCAACAACAGGAAGACTCTCTGTGACGTATTATAATGAACTGAAAGCGTCGGATTTTCTTTACAGGATAAAAAAATGGCATGAGAGCTGCTGCTGGTACTATACGAAATTCACCGCTGATAATAAGCCATATCAGACAATTATGCCTCCGAAGACAAAACGCATTATAGAATATGCTTTCGGTACTGAACAGGAAGAAAAGGGTAGACAAATTATTAAATTAAAAGACGGAATTATGAAAGAACAGTGTCAGAGGATTCTGAACTGTATACTTAATGTACAGCCTGTTCCTCGTGATATTATTCACGCAATAACGGTAAAAGCATCAAATCCACTTGCATATTCAAGGGGAAATCATGAGCGGATAATGTCAACTGCATGTGCTTTAATAAAAAAATATCATGAAGATAAAGGAGCTGAAATAAAAATGATACTTGATTACAGTGAAACAGACAGAAGCTATCTTTTCGGACGACTGCTTGCTGTTGCCGAAAAAGCTGAACGTGCAACATATTCAAAGGATGATTCAAGAGAGCCTAATGCAATACGGCTTCAATCAGCTTTTGTGCATCATCCTATGTATACGTGGTCTATTCTTGAAAAGGCATTGATTCCGTATTTTCAAAAGCTTAATCCAGGTTCAAGAAAATTTTATAAGGATATAATTACAGATGTTTTTACAAACATTTGTGATAATGACAAGTCTGTTCTGAACACAAGTCTTAATGAAAAATATCTGCTTGGGTATTATCTGCAAAGAGCGGAACTGAATTAATTCAAAAAAGAAACTGAAAATAATTAGGAGGACGAAAAAAATGGGTATTCTTGAAAACAAAATTGATTTTGCTGTGCTTGTATCGGTAAACAATGCAAATCCAAACGGTGATCCCTTAAACGGAAACAGACCGCGTACTACATATACCGGAAAAGGTGAAATTTCCGACGTATGCATTAAAAGAAAAATCCGCAACAGACTTCAGGATATGGGTGAGAGTATTTTTGTACAGTCAAATGAACGTTCAGATGATGGTTGTACAAGCTTAAGTGAACGTGCATCAAAAAATATAACTGATTATGCTTCAAGCGATGAATATGCTGAGAAAGCTTGTTGCGAATGGTTTGACGTAAGAGCATTTGGGCAGGTTTTTGCTTTTAAAAACAAAGAAAAGGGAAAAGAGGGTGTTTCAGTACCGGTAAGAGGTCCTGTAAGCATTCATCAGTCAACAAGTATTTCGCCTGTCGACATAAACAGTATGCAGATTACAAAAAGTGTTAACAGTGAGCCTTCCGAAAAGAAAAGCTCTGACACAATGGGTTCTAAACATATGGTCGAATTTGGACTGTATCTGATTAAGGGTTCGATTAATGTTCAACTTGCCGAAAAAACGGGATTTTCAGACGAAGATTCTGATAAAATAAAGGAATCTCTGCGAACATTGTTTATTAATGACTGTTCCGCTGCAAGACCTGACGGAAGCATGGAGGTTTTAAAGCTTTACTGGTGGAAGCATAATAATAAAATCGGTCAGTATTCTTCCGCAAAGGTACATAAATCACTTAAAGTAGAATTAAAAGAAAATGTGGATTATCCTTCCTCCACTGATGATTACGAAATAGCTCTTACCGAATTGAAAGGGCTTGTTCCGGAAATAATCGATGGAATATAACGAAGAAGATTTCTTGATGCTTTCCGGAATTCAGCATTTTGCATTCTGTCGCAGACAATGGGCATTAATTCATATTGAAATGATGTGGGAGGAAAATCTCAGGACGGTTGAGGGGAATAATCTGCATGAAAAATGCCACAATGAATATTCATCCGAGTGCAGGAAAGAGGTAATCATTTCAAGAGGAATGCCGGTGTTTTCAAGAACTCTTGGTGCGAGCGGCGAATGTGATATTGTTGAATTCCGGAAATCAAAAGAGGGCATAACATTAAACGGCAGAGATGGCTTCTATACAGTCTATCCTGTTGAATATAAGAATGGTGAGCCTAAGTCTGACGATTGTGACATCCTCCAGCTTGCAGGTCAGGCAATCTGCCTTGAGGAAATGCTAGGTTGTGAAATAAACGCAGGAGCATTATATTATGGAAAAATCAGACACCGTCAAAAAATTGAACTGGATGATGTTGTTAAAGGCCGGGTAAGAGATTTATTTGAAGAGATGCATAGTTGCTATAGAAAGGGCTATGTTCCCAAAGTGAAGATGACAAAAGCCTGCAATGCATGTTCTTTGAAAAATTTATGTCTGCCTAAGCTGTGTAAAATTAAGTCTGTAAAGGATTATCTTTTAATAAATCTTGGCGAAAGCGATTCAAAAGCTGTTGATTAATACATTTTCGTTAAATTATAATTGTGTATGACGAATTAATCAGTATTGTGAAAGGAAGTGTGATTATTAATGAAAAAGCTTCTGAATACTCTTTATATTACTACTGAAAATGCGTATTTATCACTTGACGGTGAAAACATTGTTATTCAGGCTGATGAGGAAACGCTTGGCAGAATTCCTATACATACAATTGAGGGAATAGTTGCTTTCAGCTATATTGGAGCAAGTCCGGCTCTTATGGGTAAGTGTGCAGATATGAACAAATCACTTGTGTTTTTGAAGCCAAGCGGAAGATTTCTTGCTAAAGTTACAGGAAAAGCCTATGGAAATATTCTTCTACGCCGTGAGCAGTACCGTATATGTGATGACGAAGAGCGTTCTTTAAATATTGCAAAGAACATGATTTCAGCAAAGCTTTTAAATTCCAGTGCGGTTTTAAGCCGTGCAGTCCGTGATCATGAGCTAAGAATTGACGCTGAAAACTTTCGTCAAACAGCGGACACTCTTAAAAAATCATCTGTTCTTGCATATAAGGGAATGGGTGCTGATTCGCTGAGAGGTCTTGAGGGGGAATGTGCAGCAAGGTATTTTTCTCTGTTTGATGACATGATTCTTCAGAACAAAGAGAATTTTTTCTTTAAATCACGTTCACGCCGTCCGCCTATGGATAATGTAAATGCAATGCTTTCTTTCTGCTATAGCTTGCTTACATCAATTTGCGTAAGTGCTCTTGAAACTGTAGGACTTGACCCTTATGCAGGCTTTTTTCATACAGAGCGTCCGGGAAGATGTTCACTCGCACTTGATTTAGTAGAAGAATTCCGTGCTCCTTTTGCAGACAGATTTGTATTAACCTTGGTAAATAAAAAGATTGTAAGTTCTGGAGATTTTCTTGAAAAAGAAAGTGGGGGAATTTTGCTTACCGATGATGCAAGGAAAAACTTTTTAACGGTTTGGCAGCAAAAGAAAAAAGAAATAATTACTCATCCCTTTTTACAGGAAAAGGTTGAATGGGGCCTGTTACCTTATATACAGGCAATGTTGCTTGCACGGTATATCAGAGGAGACATAGATGATTACCCGCCTTTTATTTGGAAGTAGGTGTGCAGTGTTAGTATTAATCACCTATGATGTCAACACGGAAACAAATGATGGACGCAAACGACTTAGAAAAGTTGCAAAGGTTTGTGTTAATTACGGGCAGCGTGTTCAAAATTCGGTTTTTGAGTGCCTGCTGGATGAAGCTCAAAAATGTATCGTTAAAAATCAGCTTTTAGATATGATTGACATCAAAAAAGACAGTCTCCGAATTTATAATCTTGGCAATAATTACAATAAAAGAATTGAGCATTACGGAGTAAAAGAATCATATGATCCGGAGAAACCAATGATTTTTTAGAGTATGCGAATATAGAGTGAACATAAAAACCCCGTATCATTCGCACACTAAAATCATGTTTCAAACGTATCATAAGATTAATATTATGTTAATATATAATTAAGCCAAAATATTTATTGGCTAGGTTGTATGTTTTGTTAAGCAGAATAACTTGAAATATGGTTGTTCTGCAGTCGCCCCTTATGAGGGGGCGTGGATTGAAATAGCATAACACAGAATTAATATTTGATTTTCTTGAGTCGCCCCTTATGAGGGGGCGTGGATTGAAATTATAGGTAAAATAATAGGAACTCTAACTAACAATGTCGCCCCTTATGAGGGGGCGTGGATTGAAATATGATGCATCAACAATAGCAAACTTACAAGCCGAGTCGCCCCTTATGAGGGGGCGTGGATTGAAATAGAAGTTCTCGGGCTCTTAACAAAGGTTGGCCAGGAGTCGCCCCTTATGAGGGGGCGTGGATTGAAATAAATACAAATGCTTTCGAAATTTTAGAAGATAAGGTCGCCCCTTATGAGGGGGCGTGGATTGAAATGTGATATTGACAAACAAGGTTTTTTGGAGTGGTTGTCGCCCCTTATGAGGGGGCGTGGATTGAAATCAAATAAGCTTATAGATAACATAGATCCTATTACAAGTCGCCCCTTATGAGGGGGCGTGGATTGAAATAACTTGATCAAGCTGCTCATCCGATAAACTCATCGTCGCCCCTTATGAGGGGGCGTGGATTGAAATTAGATTACTGAGATTAACACCAAAATAAGTTGCAGTCGCCCCTTATGAGGGGGCGTGGATTGAAATTCTATAAATACATTATAAACTCAATATTTAGAGTGTCGCCCCTTATGAGGGGGCGTGGATTGAAATCCGAAATGGAGAGTTTATGATGCCAATAATCATAGTCGCCCCTTATGAGGGGGCGTGGATTGAAATACAAAGTACACCTCCCGACTTACGACAGAGCTGACGTCGCCCCTTATGAGGGGGCGTGGATTGAAATCTTCTGTTACTGATAGTGATAAAAGGCGGTGGAGCGTCGCCCCTTATGAGGGGGCGTGGATTGAAATGCTACAAGGAAATTTCGTCAGGCAGTAAAATTATGTCGCCCCTTATGAGGGGGCGTGGATTGAAATTTTCGACCTCCGGTCGACTTGGAACGAGAGTTCCGTCGCCCCTTATGAGGGGGCGTGGATTGAAATAGTTCCCATGACCCGATAATCGGTTCACCTGAACCGTCGCCCCTTATGAGGGGGCGTGGATTGAAATGCTCCGTCAGTCGGCCATAAGTCTAAAATGTTTTTGTCGCCCCTTATGAGGGGGCGTGGATTGAAATTGAAGATATACGCCCAAGGTATTATTCTTTGTGAGTCGCCCCTTATGAGGGGGCGTGGATTGAAATTGCAATATCTTTTTATTGACAATAAGTTAGATATGTCGCCCCTTATGAGGGGGCGTGGATTGAAATTTTTTAATTCATTTTTTATTTTATATTTTATATTGTCGCCCCTTATGAGGGGGCGTGGATTGAAATAGATATAAACTCATTTACACGGACAGCTGCATATGTCGCCCCTTATGAGGGGGCGTGGATTGAAATCCCGGAATAATATGAAGGACCCGCACATAAATGAGCGTCGCCCCTTATGAGGGGGCGTGGATTGAAATGCTCCTGAACCAAATCTATTTTATAAATACCGTTGTCGCCCCTTATGAGGGGGCGTGGATTGAAATTTTTGATAAAACGGGAAAACCATACTGTTGAATTATGTCGCCCCTTATGAGGGGGCGTGGATTGAAATCCTTTTTCAAATGTATCATTTGTATCAGCGGAAGGTCGCCCCTTATGAGGGGGCGTGGATTGAAATAAGTTCTGATGGCTGAAGCTTACAATACTCATAATGTCGCCCCTTATGAGGGGGCGTGGATTGAAATCAGACTCTTATATTGTAATTTTCATACAGACTGTGTCGCCCCTTATGAGGGGGCGTGGATTGAAATCTGAATGTTATGCTTCATGCATTCAGGAAATACGGTCGCCCCTTATGAGGGGGCGTGGATTGAAATATTTGTTTTTATGAGGTTGTTTATATATTCGTTTGTCGCCCCTTATGAGGGGGCGTGGATTGAAATTTTATGATTACTGATTTATTTATATGTCTTGCAACGTCGCCCCTTATGAGGGGGCGTGGATTGAAATAGCATATTTTTAGTTATGTTGAAAAAGGTTATTGTCGCCCCTTATGAGGGGGCGTGGATTGAAATTTGTTGATAATAATTTTCCTGTTATACGATTCCATGTCGCCCCTTATGAGGGGGCGTGGATTGAAATATCTTTAGCACCTACATTATGTGCACTTATTCGTGTCGCCCCTTATGAGGGGGCGTGGATTGAAATAACATGATTCCGATTTCTTTGATGATTTTGAACTGTCGCCCCTTATGAGGGGGCGTGGATTGAAATTTTAAAGCCTTGGTGGGCACAGTTTGTAGGCACTGTCGCCCCTTATGAGGGGGCGTGGATTGAAATAATAACAGAGACTTTGCAAGTAATAAAAATAGTGGTCGCCCCTTATGAGGGGGCGTGGATTGAAATAGCTTGCAAAATACGCAGTATCGGAGATTGTAGGGTCGCCCCTTATGAGGGGGCGTGGATTGAAATTCGTGCTGCATCCTCTATGCTGTCGGCGTATGAGTCGCCCCTTATGAGGGGGCGTGGATTGAAATCTTGTGTATTACACTTGAAACATGCTGCATTGTCGTCGCCCCTTATGAGGGGGCGTGGATTGAAATTCACACTTATTTGTAGTTTTTTAAGTTTTATGCTGTCGCCCCTTATGAGGGGGCGTGGATTGAAATGCAAGATATGTAACCTTATATCTGCATATAGGGGTCGCCCCTTATGAGGGGGCGTGGATTGAAATTTAGGATTTAAGCAGTATCCTAAAGATATACAATTGTCGCCCCTTATGAGGGGGCGTGGATTGAAATAGATCAGCATTCTTCTGAGTGTATTCATCAAGCGTCGCCCCTTATGAGGGGGCGTGGATTGAAATGAGCCGTGTTGATTGTCAAAGAGTCATCTTTGAGTCGCCCCTTATGAGGGGGCGTGGATTGAAATTCTTCAGAGACGTTTGCTTTTTCATTGTATTAAGTCGCCCCTTATGAGGGGGCGTGGATTGAAATATATATAAATCATACAACAAAATTATGGTTTTGTGTCGCCCCTTATGAGGGGGCGTGGATTGAAATCTCTGCTGATACGGTAAAACAAGAAAAAGTTGAAGAGTCGCCCCTTATGAGGGGGCGTGGATTGAAATTATTTTTTCAACCGGTTGAACTTTTTCAATTTGGTCGCCCCTTATGAGGGGGCGTGGATTGAAATATCTGCTGAGCTTCATCGTCGAACCGAATGCCATTGTCGCCCCTTATGAGGGGGCGTGGATTGAAATATAATTTGTTGAAAAACCCATCTTATTTTCCTCCGTCGCCCCTTATGAGGGGGCGTGGATTGAAATTGTGATATTATTATACTTAGAAAAACACGATGCAGTCGCCCCTTATGAGGGGGCGTGGATTGAAATAGCTTTGACAGAAATTTTAACTGGTACACTTACTGTCGCCCCTTATGAGGGGGCGTGGATTGAAATTTGCATTCAGTGTTGGAGTAAGTGCAATTTCAGCGTCGCCCCTTATGAGGGGGCGTGGATTGAAATTCTATTGACAATAGTTAGATTTTTAAAAAATAAAGTCGCCCCTTATGAGGGGGCGTGGATTGAAATTGTCCAGTTTGAACATCCTTTTAGCCGTGCTGTTGTCGCCCCTTATGAGGGGGCGTGGATTGAAATTAAAAAAAGCATATAAAAGAAGACCAACAAAAAAGTCGCCCCTTATGAGGGGGCGTGGATTGAAATAGATGCCGGAGCGGTGCTTGGGGTCAACAAATATAGTCGCCCCTTATGAGGGGGCGTGGATTGAAATACCCGACCCGATAACAAGTTCGTCAATATGCACAGTCGCCCCTTATGAGGGGGCGTGGATTGAAATGTCAATATGCACAAAGCCACACTCTGACATAATTGTCGCCCCTTATGAGGGGGCGTGGATTGAAATCTGGAATAAAACAGGTGGTAACGACGTTTATGTGTCGCCCCTTATGAGGGGGCGTGGATTGAAATTGAAAATGATGGACCTGGCGCTGAAGATATCACGTCGCCCCTTATGAGGGGGCGTGGATTGAAATTTTTCCGGATTTTTAGGTTTTGCCGTAGACCTTGTCGCCCCTTATGAGGGGGCGTGGATTGAAATTAAAAATTTAGAAAACGGTGGCAGAACGATAGAACGTCGCCCCTTATGAGGGGGCGTGGATTGAAATGACTTTAAAAACGCATTTAACGCAATGATCTGAGGTCGCCCCTTATGAGGGGGCGTGGATTGAAATTCCAATGACATTTACAATGAATAATGATAATAAGGTCGCCCCTTATGAGGGGGCGTGGATTGAAATAATTCTTTGCTGATATGCTAAAAGATAAACCTGTTGTCGCCCCTTATGAGGGGGCGTGGATTGAAATTTTTGTCATATTGTCTTTCCTCCAAGTTTCAATAGTCGCCCCTTATGAGGGGGCGTGGATTGAAATCGGTCGGTACGAAGATGTATAAGAACAAAATACAGTCGCCCCTTATGAGGGGGCGTGGATTGAAATAAGTATTAAGTATTGAAGATGATGAACTTTATGGGTCGCCCCTTATGAGGGGGCGTGGATTGAAATATTAATTTAAAAGTAGTTGCACAATGGTATACAAGTCGCCCCTTATGAGGGGGCGTGGATTGAAATGTAATCCTCAGAGCTTATATCCGCTATTTTAAGGGTCGCCCCTTATGAGGGGGCGTGGATTGAAATTGTGATAAGTGCGTACAACGCACTGACGTGAGCGGTCGCCCCTTATGAGGGGGCGTGGATTGAAATAGCACAGAAGAAATAGCAAAGAAATGTGCTGATTGTCGCCCCTTATGAGGGGGCGTGGATTGAAATCACTTGGTCGTCAGTAGACACTCGGATATATGCAGTCGCCCCTTATGAGGGGGCGTGGATTGAAATAGGGTACTCCCGGAAATGGCGCCAGAACGGTCCGTCGCCCCTTATGAGGGGGCGTGGATTGAAATACCTGACCCGATAACAAGTTCGTCAATATGCACAGTCGCCCCTTATGAGGGGGCGTGGATTGAAATACTCAGCGACTTGTCAGTGTACTTGCAAGGCCGGTCGCCCCTTATGAGGGGGCGTGGATTGAAATGGTCATTGTTGCAATCGCCTCTTTATCAAAGACGTCGCCCCTTATGAGGGGGCGTGGATTGAAATCAAATACGCCACGTAATTACCGACGGACCACACAGTCGCCCCTTATGAGGGGGCGTGGATTGAAATGACCTAGAAACGGCTAAAAATGGCTTAACGTCTTGTCGCCCCTTATGAGGGGGCGTGGATTGAAATAAAGACTCTCGACGCAGAAACCGCGATTTACGACAGGTCGCCCCTTATGAGGGGGCGTGGATTGAAATTGGAACTCCTTGGTATAAAAAAGACAATGGAAAAAGTCGCCCCTTATGAGGGGGCGTGGATTGAAATACTGTTACAGTATACTTGATACATCAATCTTAAGGTCGCCCCTTATGAGGGGGCGTGGATTGAAATTTGGATACAGCATCAGCAATGTATAAATACAGCTGTCGCCCCTTATGAGGGGGCGTGGATTGAAATCCAATTTCCTACATTTGTACCGTTTAATGATATTGTCGCCCCTTATGAGGGGGCGTGGATTGAAATACTTCTTATATTTCATTATACCACTATTCAGTATGTCGCCCCTTATGAGGGGGCGTGGATTGAAATTTCATAATTTTTTAGTGTAATCCACTCGGAAGTAGTCGCCCCTTATGAGGGGGCGTGGATTGAAATCACATTGATTTACTTGTTATTGTCATAATTAACTCGTCGCCCCTTATGAGGGGGCGTGGATTGAAATAGATTTGCCTGGGCAATCATATTGCGTATAAAATGTCGCCCCTTATGAGGGGACGTGGATTGAAATAATTTGGTATAACAGAGATACAGGACAAATATAAGTCGCCCCTTATGAGGGGGCGTGGATTGAAATAATTTGGGAAGATAAATTTTACACTGATACTGATGTCGCCCCTTATGAGGGGGCGTGGATTGAAATTAAAAGCATACGACTTGAATCGTTCAGCTATTCGTCCCGATGTTCGTATCAGACACGCTTGGTATATAGAACATAAAGACGCTTTGGGAAGTTGTCCAGATTATATGCTTTTTGAAGCTTTAACTCCTACTAGAAAACAAAATATGGAGGATCCATCTAAAAGCTGGAGTGACTATAATGACAAGGCCGATTTGCCGCAGGATTTAAAACAAAAAATAAGTTCAATAGTAGATCTGGTATAGTTATGATGTATTTTGCACATAGTGCTAAAGATGGCTGTAAAGAACAAACCTATGCTGAGCACGTATGTAATGTACGTGCTCTTGCAAATAAATATGCACAAGAATCAGGAAAATACTCTTTGGCTGACTCGGATTTACTTATACAATCAGCGGACAATACTTCCGAATATCACGATATGGGTAAGCTTGATAAAAAAAACCAGAATGTTCTGTCTGGAAATTCATCTGCAAAATCACTACCAATAAATCATGTTGATGCAGGAGTAGCATTTTGGATAAATGCTAAATCACCTTCGGTTTTGGCCGCGGCTACAATACAGGCACATCATATCGGATTTCCCGATTTTTCAGCAGAAGCTAATAAATCGGATTTGGCTTTCAGGGATATTGGAATTGCTGATGAAATTGATGAGAAATTATCCGAATACACGGAAATACACGAAAAGATTATCGGCAAATTTACAACTGCAAATATTAACGAGGATTTCAAGAGCGATTTATCTATTTTTTTGAGAATGCTTCTATCATGTGTTGCTGACGCAGACCATAAAGATACGGCTCGACATTATGGTCAATATCCAAAAAAAGATATTGATATTCCTTTAAAACCAGATGAAAGGCTTGAGAAACTGAATAACTATGTAGCTGACCTGCAAAAAAACGGAAGTGACACAGAGAGAAACCGATTGCGCAACGAAATGTATTATTCCTGCCGCGATTTTGAAAACAAGTGCGGAATAGGTTCCTGTGATTGCCCTGTAGGTTCCGGAAAAACAACCGCAGTAATGGCACATCTTCTTTCGCAGGCACAAAAAAGAGGATTAAGGCGAATATTTGTGGTTTTGCCGTTTACGAATATAATTCGACAGTCGGTAAATAAATATCGTGAAATTTTAACACTGGATGGCGAAAATCCAAATGAAGTCGTTGCAGAATTACATCACCGCGCAGATTTTGAGAGTGATGATTTAAGATATTTAACAGCACTTTGGCATGCTCCTATTATAGTGACAACGGCGGTTGCTTTTTTTGAAACGCTTGCTTCAAATTCTCCAGCTGCTTTACGTCGTTTGAACAAACTCCCCGGAAGTGCAATTTTTATAGATGAATCACACGCTGCTTTACCAGTAAGTCTTTTGCCTACTGCTTGGAGATGGATGTGCAAATATTCAGAAGAATGGAGCTGCTATTGGGTATTGGCATCTGGTTCAACAAATCGTTTTTGGACAATAAATGAAATTGCGGAAAATCAAAATAATTATGTCCCCGAAATTTTGGATCATGTAATCAGAAAAAAACTATCTGAATATGAAAATAACAGAATAAACTATTGCTACGATTCTGTTCCCAAAACTACAAGCGACTTAGCAACTTGGATAACAACGTTTAAAGGTCCTCGACTTATTATATTGAACACAGTGCAAAGTGCAGCTGTTCTTGCAGATTTTTTGGCAAGAACATATGGGAGGGAAGCCGTTGAACATTTATCTACCGCATTAACTCCATCAGACAGAGAGGTGACATTGGAAAATATAAAATCAAGGTTAAAGGATAAATCAGATACTAACTGGACATTAGTTGCAACATCTTGTATTGAAGCCGGAGTTGATATATCATTTCACATAGGATTTCGAGAGCTCAGTTCACTATCGTCTTTGTTACAAACGGCAGGCAGAATTAATCGTGAAGGAGATGAAGAATATTCGGAAATATGGACATTCATAATTGCTGAGAATAACATGATGAAAAGTAATCCATCATTGAAACAATCATGTGAAGTTCTTAAGAATTATTTTGAAAGCAGTACTGATATTTCATCACAGCTTGTAACCCAGTCTATTTCGGATGAAATCAAGCTTTATGGTTTAAACGGAAAACATAAAAACCTGATTGAAAATGAGGAAATCCGTAACTTCAAATATGTTGAGAAAAATTTCAAGGTGATTGATTTCAATACCCGACTTGTAGTTGTAGACAGTTCTCTTGCCAATAAAATAAAGTATGGCGGAGCAGATTGGATCGAACTGCAAAAGCATGCCGTTCAAATTGAAAAATATAAATTAAATGAATTGTCTATTCCGCAAGTAAAAAAAGATATTTATTTTTGGAATCTTAAATATGATAGCTTTATCGGATATATGGCAGGAATTATTGAATATTATAATTTAAATGGACAGGCACTAATTTTCTAAGATAGCTAAAATACAGATTTAACGATCTGAAAATTAAGTCGGTGTGATAATAATAAAAGTTCAAATCTCGCTATTACCTTAAACATAAGGCTTACATAAATGGAAAAGTACTTAAAACCGATGAAGCAGAAAGATTTTTATAGATTTATTTTATAAGAAAATAATATTGCCCTGTCATTAAACAAATACACATAAAAGAGCTTACGCCACGGCGTGGGCTCTTTTACTTAAATTTTATGTTGAAATATAACTTATTTTAGTATATAATAATAAGTATGATAAATAAGGCAATATGCTTCACTCCTGATGAGGCAGGTTACGTATTCACATTTAAGTATTAATTATTACAGATATTTTCATGTAAATATGTTGCTGCGTTGAAAACAGGTAAGTCTTTATGTTAAAGAAAACGAGGAAAAAACATGATAAATATATATAACCTTTCTTCAGATCATTCTGTTCTTGAGAAGCTTAAAACAAGATACATCGCATTTGATACCGAAACAACCGGGCTGTGTTCATATTCAGACAGAATAATTGAAGTTGGTGCTGTCCTCTTTGAAAATGGGAATATTAAAAAAGATTATGGTTCATTGATTAAGGTAGACAGATCTGTTCCGGCAAGTGCGACTGCGGTAAATCATATTACAGATGCAATGCTCTCAAAGGCACCTTCTGAAAAAGAAGTATACAATAATCTTATTGATTTTTTTGGTGATGTTATGGAGAGTAAAACAATAGTATGCGCACATAACGCTACATTCGATATGAAGTTTATTTCTGAGACATTTAAAAGACTAGGATACAGTGGAGAAATATCATATGTTGATACGCTTTCCCTTTCAAGAAGATATATAAAGGGACTTTATAATTACAAGCAAAATACAGTTGCAGAGCATTTAGGATTTATAAACAAATGTGCTCACAGAGCAGTTTCAGATGCTGAAATATGCGGTAAAATATTATGGAATATACTTGGCAGAGTATAATATCTGATCTTTTAACTGTCATTATACATAAACATAAATTAAATAATTTAAAACAGGAGTTTTGCATATGGATGAACAATACCTTAAAAATCTGCCTTATTATGAATATATGACAGAATTACAGAAGAGTCTGATTGCAGAGCGCTGGCAAATCAGAAAATATCAAAAAGGAAGCGTGATTCACAGTTATTCAGATGAGTGCTTAGGACAGATATATATTCTGAAAGGACTTGTCCGGATATGTATAATATCCGAAGAAGGAAGGGAGATAACACTTTTTTCTCTGCGTCAGAATGACACATGTATTATGTCTGCATCGTGCGTTATAAGTCAGATTACCTTTGAAACACAAATGGTTGCGGATGAGGATTGCGAAATGCTTGTGCTTAGCGCAGGTGTTTTTGCACAGATTGCAGAGGAAAACATTTATGTAAAATGCTTTATGTATGAGTTACTGACAAAGCGGTTTTCAACGGTTATGTGGGTAATGCAGGAAATCCTGTTTAAAGGCTTTGATGTACGGCTTGCCTCATTTCTTATCGGCGAATATAAACGGACAGGAAGCAGGGAAATAAGAATGACTCATGAACAGATAGCACAGTATACAAATTCTGCACGTGAGGTCGTGGCCCGTATGCTGAAAAGATTTTCCTATGACGGATATCTTGAGTATAAACGTGGTAAAATAACATTAACCGATATTGATGCACTTTGTGATTTAAAATAAATTCAGTCCTCCCGTTTTTCGAGGAGGATTTTTTTGCGGCAAATGATGAAATGAGACTGGGTCACATTAATGATAACTGATTTAGGATATAATATATAACAGCACAGGGCTTTGAAAACATAGTAAGGAGTACATGCGTTATGCAATATATAATTACATTTTTAGAGGGATTTATATCGTTTATATCACCTTGTATGCTTCCGATGCTGCCGGTATATATTTCATATTTTGCAGGTGGAAAGGATGAAAAGCACAAGACCATATTCAAAGCATTGGCTTTTGTTCTTGGATTTACAGTGGTATTTACGTCTATGGGTTTGTTTGCTGGAAGCCTTGGTGCTTTTCTCAGACAATATCAGACAGCGGTAAACATTATAAGCGGTTTAACAGTTATAGTTTTCGGACTATCTTATCTTGAAATTATAAAACTTCCGTTTTTTAGGGGGGTAAATAAAACACAAAGAATAAGTGGTGTTTTCTCAGCTTTTATGTTTGGTCTGGTATATTCAACAAGTCTTACTCCATGTGTAGGTGCGTTTTTAGGTTCGGCGCTGATGCTTGCATCTTCGACAGGGGGAGTAATAAAGGGTACGCTGCTTTTGCTGACATACTCCCTGGGACTTGGGATTCCATTTGTATTTTCTGCAACATTCATATACAGGTTTAAGGGAACTTTCGATTTTATAAAAAATCATTATAAAGAAATAAACCTTATAAGCGGTATTTTCTTGATTTTAATAGGTTTTCTGATGATGTCAGGGCTTCTGAATTCTCTTTTAAGCTTATTTTCGTGAGGTGATGTAAAATGAATAAAAAAGTAAAAATATTATTATCGGCAATTGCTTTTATAGGTGTAATTTCATTTGCAACAATAGGATACAATTATTTAAGTAAAAACTATGAGCTCTCTGACAGACAGAAGGAATCAAAAGATAATCAGAAGGACAGTACAAAAGAAATTATTACAGCTACTGATTTTAATGTGCTTAATCAGAACGGTGAAAGAATAAGTCTTAAGGACAATTTCGGAAAGCCTATTGTTGTGAATTTCTGGGCGACCTGGTGCGGACCTTGTAAATCTGAAATGCCTGCATTTAACAGCCTGTATAAAGAATATAAGGATGATGTTACTTTTATGATGGTAAATCTTACAGACGGCAGGCGGGACACGATAGAAAAGGTTGACGAGTTTATCAGGACAAACGGATATGATTTTCCTGTTTATTATGATACGGAATATAATGCTTCATATGCATACGGCGTAAGCGGTATTCCTATGAGTATTTTTATAAATGAAAAGGGCGAAATTTCTGATTACCATGTGGGTGCAATGACTGAAGAAATTCTTAAAAATTATATTAAAGAAATTTCCTGAAATGTGACTTAGTTACGTTTTATATAAAAATAAAAAGCTATAATAAATACAGAACAAAAAAAGGCGATTTCATAATGAAGATTACCTAAATCCAGATTAAGAAATTACAAAGCTTTTATAATTTATGTTTTATTAAAAATTCAAAAAATGAAAAGGAGAAATTAAAAATGAAAGAGATCAAATTAACAAACAGCAATTTTGAAGCAGAGGTACTTAAATCAGATAAACCGGTTCTTATCGACTTCTGGGCTCCATGGTGCGGACCATGCAGAATGATTGCACCTATTATCGAAGAAATTGCGAACGAATACAGTGACAGCATTAAGGTGTGCAAAGTAAATGTTGATGATGAGCCCGAGCTTTCTGTTAAATTTCAGGTAGCAAGTATTCCGATGCTTGCAGTAATTAAGGACGGTAAGATTGTAGAGACTGCTGTCGGATACAGACCTAAGCAGCAGATACTTGAAATGATTAAATAGGTGATGGATATGGGAATAATAGATTTTTTAAAATCAAAAGATATAAATGCAGGTGTTAAAGATTTTTTAAATACAGAAAACGCAGTATTATTAGATGTAAGAACACCGGAAGAATACCGGGAGGTACGGATACCTAAAAGTATAAATATTCCTCTCGATGATCTGAATAAAATCATTACAGTAATTCCCAAAAAATCCACTCCGTTGTTCATTCATTGCCATAGCGGTGGCAGAAGCGGACAAGCTGTTGTAATTCTTAAAAAAATGGGTTATACTAATATCCGTAATATCGGCGGCATTATGAATTACAGCGGTAAAAAGGAAAGAGGCTAAGTCCGCACCTTGCGGTGCGGACTATCCTTTAAAGGAAGGAATGATTAAAATTATGAAAATTGTAATTGTAGGCGGTGTTGCAGGCGGTGCATCAGCTGCGGCAAGAATACGTCGTCTTGATGAAAATGCACAGGTGATGGTTTTCGAGCGCACAGGACATATGTCCTACGCAAACTGTGGACTGCCATACTATATTGGCGGTACTATTAAGAATGAGAGTGATCTGACGCTTCAGAATCCGGACAGCTTCTGGGACAGATTCAGAGTTGATGTCCGTGTTCTTCATGAGGTTACAGATATTGATGCTGAAAATAAAACCGTTACCGTAAAAAATCTGCAAAGCGGTAATGTTTACGAGGAAAGTTATGACAAGCTTCTGCTTTCTCCCGGTGCAAAGCCAACCGTGCCGGATATGGCGGGAATTGATAGTGACATGATTTTCACCCTCCGTACCGTTGAGGATACTCTCAGAATCAAGGAGTACATCGCTAAGAACAAGCCTCAGTCTGCTGTGGTTATCGGAGGCGGATATGTGGGCATCGAAATGGTGGAAAATCTGAGTAAGAACGATATTGACGTTACTCTTGCAGAATATGCAGATCATATTTTAGCACCCCTTGATTATGATATGGCAGCGGCTGTTCACAGCAAAATGGAGGAAAACGGTGTAAAGCTCATGCTGAATACAACTGTAAAAGGCTTTGAAAATGCCGGTACAAAAATCCGCACCCTTACCTCAAAGGGTGATGTTTTATCCGATATGGTTATTCTTGCAGCAGGTGTAACACCGGACACCCTTATTGCAAAGAAAGCGGGTCTGCACCTTGGAATTAAGGGTAGTATCGTTGTAAATGACAGAATGGAAACATCTGTTTCGGATATTTATGCGGTTGGTGATGCGGTAGAGGTGAATCATTTCGTAACAGGTGAAAAGGCTATGATTTCCCTTGCAGGTCCTGCAAATAAACAGGGACGAATCGCTGCCGACAATATCTGCGGACTTGACAGCCGATACAAAGGATCTCAGGGCTCATCGGTTATTAAGGTTTTTGATATGACAGTTGCATCAACAGGAATAAATGAAGGGCAGGCGAAAAAAGCAGGTATTGCTTTCGATAAGGTTATTTTGTCGCCGATGTCAAACGCTGGATATTATCCTGGCGGCAGAGTTATGACAATAAAAGTGATTTTTGAAAAACAAACCGAAAAAATCCTTGGTGCACAGATTTTCGGATCAGACGGAGTAGACAAGCGTATAGATGTAATAGCAACAGCTATGCGCGGAAATATAAAAGCCCCTGAGCTTGCCGAGCTGGAATTGGCGTATGCTCCTCCATATTCATCAGCAAAGGACCCTGTAAATATGGCAGGATTTATGATTGAAAATATTATAACAGGTAAGGTTAAGCAGTTCCACTATGAGGATTTTGCAAATCTGCCGGTTGACGGAAGTGTTTTTCTCCTTGATTCAAGAACGCCGTATGAATATGAAAGAGGACACTCTGAGGGATTTGTCAATATTCCCGTTGACGATATCCGTGAACGCCTTTCTGAAATTCCAAAAAACAAGCCTGTTTATGTTATGTGTCAGAGTGGTCTGAGAAGCTATATTACATGCCGTATTCTATCGGGTAATGGCTATGACTGTTATAACTTCTCAGGCGGTTACCGTTTTTATGATATTGTGTCAAAGGGTAAAAAAATATCTGACAGAGCATATCCATGTGGTATGGAAGAGCAACTGGTGTAATTATTGATATTTCCTTTTTAAATTATCAGAAAAACAGGGGCTTGCTTTTATTTTTGATATATGTTATAATATAAAAAAAGAATAAAAAAGAACCGTCTTTCAAGAAGGGCTTTTTGTATTGCGCGTTATTGCGTTATATGTAAAAGCCCTTCTTTTTTTATAATATGTCAGAAACCTATATTTCAAACGTATAGGTCAGAATATAAAATATAAATCAGGAGGAATAACGCTATGAATACTATTACAGTACAAAAGAGAGACTTCACAGTCAAAGCCAAACAATTAAGACGCTCCGGTTTTATTCCGGGAAGTGTTTTTGGAGGTTCGCTGCCAGAGTGCATATCTCTTCAGATAGATGAGAAAGTTGCACGTAAGCTGATTCGTGAGAAAAGGGAAGGAAGTAAATTAAATCTCAATCTTGACGAAAAGCTTATTTCAGTACAGATAAAGGAAAAAGAAATAAATACGTTGAACAGTGAAATCCTTCATATTAGTTTCCAGGCTCTGAAGGCAGATCAGAAGGTCAACAGTTTAATCCATATCATTCTCAGAAATATGGAAAAGGTCACCGATTCATTGGAGACCAGACTGTTGGAAATTCCTTACGCTGCTTTCCCGGAAGATATGATTGATACAATCACAATTGATCTTGATGGAATGGAAGCCGGCAAGGTTATAACTGTCAGTGATATTCCTGAATTGGTAAGTGATAAAATTGAATTACAGGTCAATAAAGAAGAAGTTATTCTGCAGATTATTGATAAAAAACGTGTCACTAAAAGGGGTGCGGATCAATAAGTTACAGAATCAGAACAATTTGTGATTTACACCGTAATAATTGAGAAAGAGCCTGGATTGTCTGAATATTATAAATACAGACTAAACAGGCTCTTTTGTTCTCTTAAAATAGTATAAGGAGGGGCTAAAATGCATACAAAGTTACTTGGACAACCGGTCAGACACAATTCTTTTGGAAAAGGAATTATAAGTAATTTGTCAGGTAATGTTGTCACCGTTCAATTTTCAGTTGGAGAAAAGAAATTTTTATATCCGGAAGCTTTCTGGAAGTTCCTTACATTAAAAGATGAAAAAAGACAAGAAGAAATTACTGAAAAATATAATGAAAAGATGCGTGATAAACAGGCTAAAATCGAAGAATTAAGCAAAAATCGTGAATATGAGAAAAAAATACTTAATTTAAAAATTAATTCGAATTCTCAGGCTGCTTTTGATATTTCAATCAATGACATTGAAAAAACCATAAAATCCGGAACACTGTCAACAGGATTTTATTTAACCGGATATTCTAAAGGCGATGCCAGAGTTCCCAGCAGGTTGAAACCTAACTCGGCCTGCCTCATAACGTCCTTAACTGAAAGCGGGAAGGAAATAGAAAGGCGTATTTTGGGGGTCTTTATGGTAAGGGAAGATTTTTTTGGTGAACAGTGCAGCGATGGAATCGTAAAGGGACATGACAGGTATAAAGTTTATGTTCCGGCTGATGTAAATTTATCCTATTGGAATTACTTTGATAATAACGGTTCAGTTCCGCGCTGGAGCAGGGTTCCTTTCAGATATTTTTCAAATCTTACTATGAAAAAAATTTTACTTGATATGACAGAATTGTTTACCGACACAAATCAGGAAGAAGTTATAAACGAGTTCTATCGATATTTTTGCGAGTTTAATTGCCTGCCTATCGAACATGCGAAGAAGGGAGAAAAAAATGAGTAGTATTACGGATTTTTTATCTGGCTCATCACCGTATGTTTATTTCTTTATTTTCTTCGGAAAATTAGTGGAGGTGGCGTTAGCTTCTTTACGATCACAGTTGATTCACAAAGGTCAGCGCATTCCTGGTGCCGTTATTTCGTTGTTTGAATATGCTTTTTGGTTATTTATCACTGCCTCAGCGCTAAAAGACTTTAATGATAATCCGTTTAAAATTATTGTTCTGATATGTGCTTTTTCACTGGGAAATGTAATGGGCTCCATTATTGAAGAAAAAATGGCGTTAGGGTATTGTGCGATTACCGCTATATTTATTGATAAATCAGTGGCACTGAATGCCGCGGATCACCTTCGTGAAAAGGGTCAGGCTTTAACGATAATTCCTGCCGAGGGAATTCAGGGAGCAGAACGAACGGCGCTTATTATAACAGCAAAACGCAAAGATATATCTTTGATTAAGAAAATACTTTTTTCGTACGATCCCAATGCGGTAATTACAATACAGGCTATGCAGCAAGTGAACGGAGCTACTATTTCTGATAAAATGAAATAAAATCGATATATTAAATAGATTTTATATAAAAGTATCTGAGTATGTTTTTATACAACACAAAAATGCCCTTTGGTTTAATCCAAGGGACATTTTTTGTAAGTGTATAATAATAAAATATATTAAACTAAACGGTCTGTTTTTTCTTGAAAAAAAAGAATCCGAAAAATGCTCCGCAAATTCCGCCGAGAATATGTGAAAGCTGTGAAACATCATCAGAATTGAATATCGATAGAAATTCTTTTCCTATATATGCAAATGCGACCAGAATAAGCGTAACAGGTATTTTTCCTTCGTCGAAGTTAGAGCATGAAGCGAGAAGTATGAACATGAATACCAGTCCGCTTGCACCGCATAAGATCACATTAAAGAAAATAATATTTATAACACCTGTAATGAATGCTGTGGTTGCCATCATTATAAGTAACCTTTTGCTACCGTATTTTTCTTCAAGCATAGGACCCACGAGAAGGATATATGTAAAATTTCCTATAAAGTGTGACCAGCCTGAATGACCTATTACATGTGTAAAGAGTCTGATATAGAAAAGGGGATTTAATAATGAGCCACGTGATGCGCAGAACAGTGAATGAAACGGACCTGTTCCGGGAATTGTAGAAATAATCTGTACTATAAGTGCAATAATAGTAAATGTCAGGATAACCGGCGAATTGTACTGAAACTTCTGGATAATCTTTTTCATTTTGTTTGACCTCCTTTTATTTGTATTTCTATTTTATCACAGTATATTTTTAATGTCAACGTTTTCTTACTGTGTTGACATTGATATTTTTTTAGGGTATAATAGTAAAATAACAAATATTAATACATAATATCGCTAAAAATATTATATTCTTTTGTTGATATTAGCTCATCTTAAATAGTAGGTGAAAACAATGACTAAGGATCAAATGATAAAAAAAACAGATAAATTTTTTCTGGCAATTTACTTATTTATGATAATTATATTAATAATCATAATGATTTTGCCATCTAATATAACAAAAAACAATTCTGCTTCTGATACATTCGGTAATATAAAAGATATTTCTGAAGGATGGAGATACGCAGATGGCAGCAATGCAGATCTTTCTGAATTAAAAATGAATAAAGAAGGTACTTATAGTATTTTTCATGATATTCCGCCTGACCTTCGGGCAGGTACGTCATTATGCTTTTGCAGCAGAAACATATCTACTCAGGTATATATCGATGGAAATCTCGTTGAGTCAACTCCTGAAATGAATAATGAATTTTATAATAAATCACCGGGAACTGTATGGCATTACATAGACATACCTTTTGATACGCAAAATGAATATATAGAAATCAGGATAAAAAACATTTACGATAATAATTTTTCATTAATTGGTGATATGAGCTTTGCTCAGCCTGCAAATGTTATTATTTCATCTATCAGTCAAAAATATTTTTCCGTGATAACAGGCATTGCAATGGTGATTATCGGATTGTGTTTTATGGTTATAGACTTGTATGCGCATATTAAAATAAAAAAACATCTTGACGTTTTTTTTCTCGGTTTATTTTCAATTCTGATTTCCTTATGGTGTATACTTGAAACAGGAATAATGCAGGTTTTATTATATAATTCACGGTCAATTCAACTGCTTGAGATATATCTGCTGATGCTTTTACCTATTCCGTTAATGTATTATACAAAAGCATATTTAAAGTTAAAAAGTCATCTGATAATGAACCTGATATGTTCTTTATCAGTATTTATTTTTATATTCTGTACAGTTTTAAACATACTGGATATAGCTGACCTTCATGAGACATTAATACTTGTTCATCTTAATATTTTATTCAGTGCTTTAACTCTTATAGTTAAAATACTGGGATATTGTATAAATAATTTTAACAAAGACAGTTTACTGCATTATATAGGTTTTCTGTCAATAATCAGTACGAGTATTATTGATCTGATACGATATTATTTCGGGAATAGGGTTGATGATGCAGCGGTGTTTGTGCGTATGGGACTTTTCGTATTTATATTATCATATGGAATTGCAGGTATGCAAAGCATTATGAATAAGGCTAATCTTGGTATCAAAAATGAATTTGTTCACAGGCTTGCATATCAGGACGGACTTACCGGGATTGGAAATCGTACTGCATATAAGGAACATATAAAAGCATACGTTGAAAAGAAAACTTTAACATCGGCCATTGTAATCTTTGATGTTAATAACCTTAAATTGGTAAATGACAGATATGGTCATGGAACCGGCGACAATCTTATTATGAGAAGTGCAGAAATCATCAGACAGGCTTTTGATGTATACGGAACATGCTATCGTATCGGAGGAGATGAGTTTGCTGTACTGATAGACGGTGATAATGTAAAGAGAAAATATAAAAATGCAATAGAAATATTCCGTACGTTACTTGATGAAGAAAATCATAAATCAAAATGTAAACTGAGTATCGCATACGGTATGGCTATATATAATGAAAGCGAAGGAAAAAGCTTTGAAGAAATATCAAAGATTGCTGATAAGTTAATGTACAATTGTAAAACAGAAATGAAAAAGGCAGCGGTAGGAATAACAGCTTAGAATTTATGATTATAAATTCTAAGCATGTATGCAGCAACTCATAAGGCGGGTTTCTATTAATTCCTGCTTATGAATATAAATGTACATCATATTTGCCTGCTCATTTAATATTTTTATATATTAAGAGTATATGAAAATCAATAAGGATTGTACAGTGAATGGTTTTTCATTGTACAATCCTTTATTGATGCCTTGCGGCAAGTTTATCATTACTGCTTTATAACTTTTTAAAGAAATAAAGCTGTAGTAGTGGCATATCTGTGATTATTCAATATCAGGCTCAAGTACGGCATAATTACCGTCGCTTCTTCTGTAAACAACATTTGTAGTTCCTGATGAGACGTTGCTGAACATAAAGAAATTATGACCAAGAAGGTTCATCTGGAGTATTGCTTCATCAAGATCCATAGGACGCATAGTAAATTTTTTGTGTTTTACTACTTCAAAGTCAAATTGTTCCTCGACAACATCACTGTATGTATCAGCAAAGGCAGTATCTTTAAGACGTTTTTCAACCCTTGTTTTATTTTTACGGATTTGTCTGATAATCTTATCTATTGCAGCGTCAAGTGCATCATTTTTGTTGATAGCATTTTTCTCTGATCTAAAGATTGTATTGTTATATCTGACAGTTAATTCGATAACTATCTGACTTTTAATTTCTGAAATAGTAAGTCTTGCTTCTGCATCATCTCCGAAAAATTTTGAAAGTCTTGATTCGATTCTTTGTGTTGCGTAATCGTCAAACGCCTGTGGAATGTTCATTTTTTTAGCAGATATAATTATTTTCATATTTTACTCCTCCTTTTTAACATAGCATATTCATATTTGGTATATATGCTATGTTGATATTTGTATTATAGCACAAGACAGATTATTTTTCAAGTGTTTTTTGATATTTTTTTGGTTTTATATACAAAATACTTATTTGTATTTAAAATATATTGGTATAAATAATACATACTCTTTAATAATTGCGTAAACTTAACTTAATAAACTGGATAATTTGCTGTAGCATTTTACTGAATAAAAAAGTATTAATATCAGTAAATATTAATAAGGAAGTGAAATAATGGATTATATAATAAGCCTGACTAACAAATGTAATCTCAGATGTACATATTGTTATGAAAAAAGGTATAACACGGAATTTGGCAGTATGAGTGATGAAATCACGGACTATACTATTAATTTTATAAACCAAAAGGATAACGCCGGTATCGTATATCTTTTCGGCGGTGAGCCTTTACTGTACAAGGATTTGATAAAAAAGTTCGCATGTTCAATAAAGTCAAAACATTGTGTTGTGACAACGAACGGAATGCTTCTGGATGAAGAATTTATAAAATGGTGCATGGATAATAACGTAATAATAAATTTATCTCATGACGGCATGGACTGTTCTGCAAGAGGAATAAAAGCAGAGGAGCTTACCGAAAAACTGAAAATTCTTCTTAAATATCAGCCGGATACATTGGTGCAGATGGTTTACGGCGAAAAAAATCTTCCTAGACTTGCCGAAAATATTATGTATTTTAAAAAAATAGGTGTCAAAAAGATATCAGCGTCAATGGATTCGTTTCTTATTCCGGAAGATATGGACAAATTTGCTGACAACATGAAAGAAGAATGGGAAAAGGTCGCCGATATTGAAGGTATGTTTATAACTGAACTTGATGATAAATATAAAGCAGTAAAAGGACAGAAAAATAATAAATGCGAGGTCTGTAAGCGACAGATGTTTATTAACTGGGACGGAAAAATATATCCTTGTATTCAGTTTCAGAACAATGCTGATTTTTACTGCGGAAATGTAAAGGACGGTTTAAGTACGGCTCCGGTTATAAAAAAACACCCTAATTATTCAATTATATCAACAAGATGCGATGGCTGTGAAATTGCAGAATACTGTCATAATTCATGCGCATGCAGAAAAATGTCATCAACAGGTGGACTCGATGATATTTCGGAACCAAAATGCATTGAAGAACAGGTGCATATTCTTACAGTTCTTAATAAAATTGTGTAATAAAGAAATAATAATATTATAATGTAGCATTGTGTAACTTTGAAAAGTATTAATAATATACAAACATAAATATTACAAAACCAGGAATCAGGAGGAATGTCCAATGCGAAAATTTACAAAACAGATATCATCACTTCTTGCTGTAGTTGCAGCGGGAACAGTAACAGGAGGTGTTGTACATGCTTTGACAACCCCTTTAGCAGGAGAAGCATCATCAAATTCAAGTGGCTATTTAGTGCCAGCAAATTTCACTCTTAAAGGCTCAGAAACACAAAATACGCCTTTAGCAGGATTGGTGGCAATTACGGAGTCTGAGGATTGCACGGTAACAACGACCGGTACGGAAGTTTATCCGATTGGAACAGAAACATCAATCAGGAAAACCGAGACAAGTGCAGCGGAATCATTTTCTGAAAAATATTCCGAAACGGATATAACACCGACAGCCGGAGTTCCGATGATAACCTGGCCTGAGGAGTACACAACGACAACAACCGGTACGGAAGTTTATCCGATTGGAACAGAAACATCAAGCAGAAAAACCGAGACAAGTGCAGCGGAATCATTTTCTGAAAAATATTCCGAAACGCAAATAACACAAACGTCCGGAGAACCGATTACAACATGGCCTGAAGAGTTTTATACTGCACCGGGAACAACACCGACTTATATGATGGGAACGTTTGTTACCACGATGCCGGAGTCTGAAATAAAGAGGGGCAGCGGAGATATAGACATGAACGGAAGAACCGAAGTGACTGATCTTACAAGCCTTTCACTGTATATGCTGAAGGATAAGGATTTAACCGAAGAACAGCTAAAGGCGGCTGATTTAACAAAGGATGGTGAAGTTAATTTGGCTGATTTGGCACAGCTTAAAATGACAGTAATGCATGCTGACAGCGAACAAAAAAATTTATAGGTTACATAAACATAAATATATAAATATTTTCATATAATAAAAAAGCAGATCTTTTGTAGTAAATTAAATTTTACATACGGAAAGATCTGCTTTTATAATATACATTTATACAGCGTTATCCTGAAGTAATTTTAATCAATAAAGTGTGTGTTTTATATGGTTTAAATTAACAAAATACTGTGCTTGACAACTGAAAATGCAGATGATATAATTAAGACTAATAAATTTAATGAAAAAATTTGAATTCAGAGATGGGATGACTTAATTATGAACAGAGAAGAAATTTTGAGTAAAGTGGATCACACACAGCTTAAAGCATATTCAAGCTTTTCAGATATAAAAAAAAAGTGCGAGGAAGCAATTACAAATAAAATGGCATCAGTATGTATACCACCTTCATATGTAAAAAGGGTAAAAAATATATATGGTGATGACCTTAATATATGCACAGTAATAGGATTTCCGCTTGGATACAATACTACAGAAGTAAAGGTTTTTGAAACTGAACGCGCAGTTGCTGACGGAGCAGATGAGATAGATGTAGTAATTAATATAGGAGACGTCAAAAACAATGAATTTCCCAAAATAGAGAATGAGCTCAAGCTTATAAAGGCAGCTGCAAAAAAAAGAGTAATGAAAGTCATAGTTGAAACCTGTTATCTTACAAAAGAAGAAAAGATTAAGCTATGTCGTATAGTTACAGATGTAAATGCCGATTACATAAAAACATCTACAGGCTTTGGAACAGGAGGAGCGACATTATCAGATGTTGAGCTTTTCAGGGACAATGTAGGCTTTGATGTAAAAATAAAAGCAGCAGGCGGAATAAAGACAAAGGAACAGTTTATAGATTTTGACGAGGCAGGCTGTGACAGGATTGGTGCAAGCTCAGCACTTCTGGCATTCGGAAAAGAGTGATATATAATGAAAAAAATAAAAAGAGTTTTTCTTATAGTCCTTGACAGTGCCGGAGTCGGTCAGCTGCCTGATGCTGAAAAATTCGGAGACACAGGTGCTGATACATTTGGTTCATGTTTCAGGTCAGGGAAGCTTGATATTCCTGTAATGCAGTCAATGGGGATTTATAACATTGACAATATAAGCTTTGGAAATCCTGTTCATTTTCCGGTTGCAGCATATGGAAAACTAAAAGAAATATCAGCAGGAAAAGATACAACGATAGGTCACTGGGAAATATCGGGAATTATTTCTGAGAAGCCGCTTCCTGTTTACCCCGACGGTTTTCCTGATGATATTATTCAGAAGCTTGAAAAAGCGACAGGACGAAAAATATTATGCAACAAACCGTATTCAGGTACAAAGGTAATACTCGATTACGGCAGCGAACATGTAAATACAGGTTCACTTATTGTCTATACGTCTGCTGACAGCGTATGTCAGATTGCAGCGCATGAAGATATTGTACCTTTAGAACAGCTATACAAATACTGTGAGCAGGCACGAAAGACTTTTACAGGAGAAAACGGAGTAGGAAGAATAATTGCAAGACCATTTACAGGAACATATCCTGATTTTACAAGAACAGCTAACAGACATGATTTTTCACTGAAACCTGCCGGAAAGACAGTTATGGATGCTCTTGTGGAAAATAATCTTGATACGGTGGCTATAGGAAAAATATATGATATATTTGCCGGATGTGGTATTAAAAAAACGGTACGTACCAAGGGAAATAAAGACGGTATGTGCAAAGCGTCCGAATGTGCAAAGGAAGATTTCACTGGATTATGTTTTGTTAATCTTGTTGATTTTGATATGATGTACGGACACAGGAGAGATGTTGCCGGATATACACAGGCATTGAATGAATTCGACAAATGGCTCGGAGGATTCATCACAGAAATTAATGAAGATGATGTTGTTATGATTACAGCAGATCACGGATGTGACCCGGCATTTAAGGGGACAGATCATACACGTGAATATATTCCTCTTTTAATTTATGGGAACCGGATTTTGCCTGAAAATCTTAAAATCAGAAAATCATTTGCTGATATAGCAGCTACTATTGCTGATATTTTTGATATAAATTACGAAACACATGGCGTATCTTTTTTAAATCTCATACAAAAATAGCTTTTTATATTTTGTCAGGCTGAGAGTATAAAGCATATAATGAATAGTGCAGAGACTTTGTTTCATTTCTGCACTATTTTTATTTTATAATGAGGTGAATTTATGCCGATAATATTTTTAAGTCCGTCAACTCAGGAATTTAATCAGTATGTAATCGAAGGAAACGAAGAACAGTACATGAATATGCTTGCAGACAAAATGGAGCCGTATCTTCGTGCCAGCGGAATACAGTACGTAAGAAATGATCCTGAAAGACAGGCAATAGGGGCGATAAATGATTCAAATGCAGGAAATTATGATGTTCATCTTGCACTTCATACAAACGCAGCTCCTGAAAATCTTAAGGGCAAAATAAGGGGAATAGATATTTACTATGCGCCAATAAGTCCGGCAGGCCAGAGGCTTGCTACAATAATTGCGGATAATCTCCAGAGTATATATCCTTTGCCTGACAAATCACGTGCTCTTCCTACAGATTTTCTGGGAGAGGTATTACGTACAAAAGCAGTTGCTGTTCTTGCTGAAATAGGATATCATGATAACATTGAAGATGCTGAATGGCTAAGAGATAATCTTGATAAAATAGCTGCAAACCTTGTGAGATCATTATGTGAGTATTTTAATATTCCGTTTATTGAACCAAATCCCGGAACGAAAGGAAGAGTAGTGACTGATTATAATTCCGGTCTTAATATAAGGGCAAATCCGTCTGTATCATCTGAGATAGTAGGATTTATTCCTTATGGTGCTGAAATAGAGCTCTATGGCAAAGAGGGGGACTGGTATGCAGTCGGATATGAAGGTGTGAGGGGATATGCGTATTCACAGTTTATTGCTCCTGTATAATATGGTTTGGGGAAATTTATCCATCGGATGTTATAAATTCTACATTAAAAAATGCTGTCAGGGTTTGTAATCAAATCCTGACAGCATGAAAATTCATTTTTCAACTGTAACAATAAATCCGTCAATGTTATTTCCTGAAACGGTATATGAATTTGTTCGTGGTACATAGACATCATTAATGTCTGATTTTGCTTTTATATAATATATTTCATACTGTTTTGAATAACATGAAAAACTCAGTGATTTCTCGCCGAATGTGTATTTTTTAAGCATTTCGAGGTATTCTTCAAGAGTAAGATTTTTTTCCTTCATATAATATGCATGAGGAATGCCTACATATCTGAAATGATATTCGTGATCGTTTACTCCTGTTGTATCTTTTTTATCATGAGGATATCTTTTGATAAATCCGTATTTTGAACAGTTTTCAGCAAACCATGAATATTTTTCATCGGGTGTAAGATAAGTAAGCTTTCCGGAATCAGATATAGAACCTATATCTGCAGCAAGTCCGGTCTGATGCTCGGAAAATCCCCCTTTGCTTACTGAAAGGGAATTTTCCAGAGCCTGATTGTACATTATGTCCTGCTGTTCCTTGGAAACGAATGCACTCAGAAGAATAATGCTTTTGTCTGAATTTTCAAGGTAAAAACCGCTTAGCATACTGTTGAAGGATTTGGCGGCTGTTTCGTCCATTGTGATATTTGAGGTCTTTAATTTATAATAGTCATTTTTCATTTTGTCAACACTTATGAAACCGGATTGTTCATTTTCTCTGACAATATATTCGTGGTTGTCATCTACAAGTATTAGACTGCCTTTATGGACATCATCATTGTTTAAAAAAATCTTTTCAAATTCGATTCGTCCGTTGGAAGTAAGCATCGTTCCCGACATACTGTCTTGCGTTCCTGAGGAATCCGGATTAACTTTCTTTTTATTTTTTGTTCCAAATGCATTAAATATTAAGTTTAAGATAATAATCAGAACGATAAGAAAAGCAGCTGCTATTATGATTCGGTCATATCTTAATTTACGTCGTTTATTTGCAGCATTTGTACTGGTTCTCATAGTATCAGCCCTTTCGGAAAATATGTCAGAAAAGTGTGACATTTATATAATTATATGATATCATAGATTATTAAGATTGTAAATAATATTTTTTTTATTATACGAAAAAGCAGATACGGTATTGATTTTTTTTTACAAAGATGATATTATATATAAATAAACCATAATGCAAATAATTTTTAAATCAAGATATGAGAAAGGAATGATACTATCATGGCTACAGAAAATATCAACGGAGTTGTAAAGGAAGTAAAAGAAAAACTGTCGAATAAGGATTTTAGTGTTTTACCGGAAAAGCTTGCAGTTCAGGTTAATCTTACAGGTAAAATCACAGGTGTTTTTTACATTGAAGTCTTTAACGGAAGCTTATCAGTTGAACCATATGAATACATCGACAGAGACGGAGAGATAAGCCTTACTTGGACAAATCTCAAAAGCCTTATATCAGGTAAGCTTAAGCTTAACGATAGTAAAGTGACAGTAAGCGGAAATACAGAAAAGGTTATGATGTTTGATAGGGTGCTCAGTTAAGCACATGTATTTAAACAAATATCCTGAAGCATAATTATTTATCGGTCAGCTTTGCATATTTATATATGCAAAGCTGATTTTTTGCTCTCAGACAAGAATAATCAATAAATTATGTGAATAGAATATTTCATATAAAGTTTGAAACAGAAATTGAAGATGTATATTTAATTATCTGATTTTCATTAAAAAAATGGAGGGCGAATATGGATTTTAAAGTTAATCATGAGCTGATACCTTTGACAGAGGTGATTTATGATGGTATACAGG
>JAEWXO010000080.1 GCA_023458875.1 Bacillota bacterium
GAGTGTTGTATTATCAAACATAATAGTGTACCTTTCTGTAGATTAATCTTTATATTAAATGATACTCTATTATGTGATTTTTATCAAGTGGTCAAAATGATCTACCCACTATAAACGACGAAAGGCCCATTTTTTTTATAGTTTATTTTTGTTACGGTCAGTTTCTGACTATCGTTAAATTCATAAGCTGAGAAATTTTCATCACTTCCGATTATTTTTGCCTGTTCTTCAGTAAGACCATAGACAGTCACATGCCAGCTGTCAATGGCTCTTGCAATATTCAGCATACATGAGCGATATGTAGAATACAGTGAGACTATCGATGATATTAATGCTAACGCAACCATAATGCTTAATATTATCATTATGGAATGTCTTTTCTGCGTCAGAATATATTTACGCGCAAGTGTCTGCGAAAAGCTCATTATACCACCTCGTCTCTTGCAATACGTCCGTCTTCAACAGAAATTATTCTGTCGCATTGCAAAGCAATGTTTTCATCATGAGTAATTATAAGCATAGTCTGTTTGAATGTTTTATTTGATTGTTTTAAGAGTCCGATAATTTCATGACTGTTTTTGGAATCAAGATTTCCCGTCGGTTCATCAGCAAGCAGTATTGCAGGTGCAGAAAAAAGTGCTCTTGCTATTGACGTCCGCTGCTGCTGACCGCCTGACAGCTGCGACGGCAGATGACTTCGGCGTTCCTGAAGGTCAAGGATTTTCAGAAACATTTCAAGTCGTTCTTTATCGGGCTTACGTCCGTCCATAACAGTCGGAAGAACAATATTTTCTTCAACATTCAGTACCGGAATCAGGTTGTAGAACTGATAAATCAGACCTACCTGTCTGCGGCGGAATACAGCAAGACGCTTATCGTTCTGTGCATATACATCCTGACCGTCCACAAATACCTTTCCCGATGATGGCTTATCAACTCCGCCGATAAGATGAAGCAAAGTGGATTTTCCTGAACCACTTGGACCGATAACAGCAACAATTTCTCCCTTTTTCACACTGAAACTCACATTGTCAAGCGCTTTAACTTCACTGTTGCCTTTACCATATGTTTTACAAAGATTCTCTACTTTCAAAATATCCATATAATCTCCTCTCTTTCATAATTTAATAATAGCATATAAAAATTAAGATATTATTACAGCAAATGAAAACCCTGTTTTTACAGAGCTTATTATAGAAGATTCCGGAAAAGGAATTTCGGAAAATATCCTAAAAAATATATTTCAGAGATTTTACACGACAGCCGATATTTCCAAAAACGGATACGGAATAGGGCTCTGCCTTGCAAAACAGATTATATCAGAAAATAACGGCACCATTCAGGCCGATAACGGAAAAAACCGCGGAGCAGTATTTACTATAAAATTTTATAAATCAGTAATATAGCCATTTGTGTAAGTTAAGTATATATATCCGAAGGTCCGGGGCGATCGGAAAGCCCGGTAGATTCCGCAGAATCGAAATTCCTGCTTAAGCATTAAATCCCCATATGGGCTGAATAAAAAACCTATGGTAACAAAAGATCAACAAACCTTCAGTTACCACAGGTTATTTATATATTAATCATCTCTGTAATCAAATACACGCTTTGATTTCTTTTCGGAACGCGGCAAATCACCTATTGCAACACATTCACACCTTACTTTTATCCCAATAAGCTGCTTGAATGTATCAACAACAAGCATTTCTGTTTTGTCCTTGTCGGCAAGTGACGATGTCTCAACACGAAGTGTCATTTTATCCTTACTGTCTACGTGTCTTATGATAACCTGATATTCACTTGAAACACCATTGACATTTTTGAGTACACCTTCAATCTGTCCCGGATAAATATTTACGCCCTTTACCTTTATCATATCATCAGTTCTGCTCTGGATACGTCCGATCATAGGATAACTGCTTCCACAGCTGCATTTTCCCGGTATTTTTCTGGTAAGATCATGGGTTCTGTAGCGTATAAGAGGTGCTGCCTGTTTTTTCAGGGTGGTGATTACAAGCTCCCCGGTCTCTCCGTCAGGAAGGACTTCTCCTGTCGACGGGTCAATAATTTCAAAGTAGAAGAAATCATCCCAGTAGTGAATTCCTTCGTGTGCCGGACAGTCTATGCCTATACCCGGGCCATATATTTCTGTAAGGCCGTATATATCAAAAAGTTCAATCTGAAGTTCTTTTGCAATTCTTGAACGCATAAGATCTCCCCAGCGTTCAGAGCCGATTATTCCTTTTTTGAGGTGTATCTTATCACGTATACCTCTCTTCTGGATTTCTTCAGCAAGAAGCAGCGCATACGAGGAGGTAGCACAGATAACCGTGCTTTTAAGATCAAGCATCATTTCAATCTGCTTTTCGGTGTTGCCTGGGCCTACAGGAATGGCCATTGCCCCCATCTCCTCACAGCCTGCCTGAAAACCGATACCTGCTGTCCATAAACCGTAACCCGGAGTAATCTGTATACGGTCAAGATTTGTAATGCCTGCTGTTTTATAGCAGCGTGCAAACATTGTCGCCCAGTCGGATACATCCTGTTTAGTATAAGGAATAATTACAGGTTTTCCTGTAGTGCCGGAGGAAGAATGAATACGGATTACATCTTCGTCAGGGACCGCCTGAATACCAAGCGGATAAGCGGTTCTCAGATCATGCTTATCGGAAAACGGAAGCTTCTGAAAATCTTCTGCCGCATTTATTGAACCGATATCGACTCCGTCAAAAAACTTTTTATAAAATCCGCTGTTTTTTGCAGCATAATCCAAAGCCTTTTTAATTTGTGAAAAATCATTCATTATAAATCGTCTCCAGTAATTTATATATTTTCGGCACATTCTATGCCGGCTTCAAAAGCTCTGACATCAAGCTCATAAAATTTAGAGCTGACATTTTGTTTTATCGATTCGATAATTGCTTCCTTTGAAATTTTTAAAAGGCCAAGGCCCAATGCAAATCCTATAAGCACTATATTTACAGCTTTTACTGTTCCGCATTTTTCAGCAACTGTATTTGCATCGATAAAATATGCTTTTGAATTATCGGAAATGTATTTTTTTATCGTTTCTGTGTTGTATTCAGAAACGCCGAGAGATACTGAAACAGGATTTATCTGTGCGGTGTTAACAATGGCAACTCCGTCTTTTTTAAGCTGTAATATATTTCTTGCGCCTTCGCAAAGCTCAAAGCTCAGAAGCAGATCTGCAGATCTCATTGGAATATACGGAGAAAATGTGTTTTCTGTACGGATATGGCTGACAACACATCCGCCTCTCTGACTCATCCCTATAGTTTCACCTGTTCTGGCACAGCTGCTTCCGTTTAATACAGCGGCTTTTGCAAGTATTTTCGAAGTCAGAATTGTACCCTGTCCGCCTACGCCTGAAACAAGAATATCCATTTTATTTTTCCTCCTTACATGCAGTGGTTATTTTTTTGAACGGACAGATTTTTTCGCATAGTCCGCATCCGAAACAAAGTGAATCATTTATATGAACCTTTTTGTTTTCTACATACATTGCCGGGCAGCCTATTTCATTTATACAGCGCATACATCCGATGCATGAATCATCAACATCATAAAATGATGACGGTTTTGAAACTGCAATACACGGTGCTTTGAAGATTATTACACTTACGCCTTCGAACTCCGCAGCACTCTTTACAGCTTCCATTGATTTTTCAAGGTCATAAGGATTTACGGTTTCAACAAATCCGGCATTCAGCGCTTTTGAAACCGCACTTATTTCTATCTTTGCTGACTGTGCCTTCATCATTGTTTTTCCTGTTCCCGGGTGAGGCTGCTGTCCTGTCATTGCAGTAGTGGAGTTGTCAAGAACAATGATGTTTATATTTGTATTGTTGTATACTGCATTTGCAAGTCCCGTCATCCCGCTTGCAAAAAAAGTACTGTCACCTACAAATGCAAAAGCATTTATATCAGGGTTCATTCGCTTTATCCCTTGTGCAACAGTAATTCCGGCACCCATGCAAAGGCATGTGTCTACCATGTCAAGAGGTTTTGCATTTCCGAGTGTATAACATCCTATATCGCCGCAAAAAGCTGATTTCTTTCTTTTCATTGCTTTTTTTACAGCATAGAAGCTTGCTCGGTGAGGGCATCCGGCACAAAGGACAGGGTATCTTGCAGGAAGCTCAACAGCAGGTGCTGAATTATCTTCATAGCTTATGCCGAGAAATTCTGCAATATATTTTTTAACCGTATCGAACCTGAGCTCTCCGGCAGGATTAATTCTACCGTCAATCTTACCGGTAATCGTAACATCCGTTATTTTGTTGTCGGCAAGTGCTTTTATAAGTCCCGTTTCAATGACAGGGTCAAGCTCTTCAAGAACGAGTATATTTTTTGTTTTTTCGATAAAACTTTTATATGTAGCTTTTGGTTCAGGGAATACGGCACATACTTTGAGAAATGATACTCTTTCCTCAACATTTAGTTCCCTGAGAACATCTTTTACTATTGCCGCAGTAATTCCGCCTGCAGCAATGCCTGTTTCTGATTTTAAAGTTATGCTGTTAAATGAGATTTTATCAAATATTTCGGATATTTCAGCCTGCTGTTTTTCAATTTCAATATGTCTTTTGTATGAGAGAGGCGGGAATATAACAAAGTCAGGGTTTTTTTCAAATCCTTCAAATTTGTGCAGCTGCGGATTTTCATCAATATCCACTGTTCCGCTTGCATGTGATACCTTTGTTGTAGGACGTATAATTACCGGAAGCTTTATGAGTTCCGAAAGTTCAAAAGCATATTTTGTCATCTGATATGCTTCTTCAGGTGATGAAGGGTCAAGTACAGGAATATTTGCATATTCACCGAAATGTCTTGTATCCTGTTCAGTCTGTGAGGAAATCGGGCCCGGATCGTCAGCCACAACGACAACAATTCCACCCTTTATTCCCACATATGTAAGACACATAAGCGGATCTGATGCAACATTCAGACCGACCTGTTTCATGGTTATCATCGCTCTTGCACCCGAATATGATGCACCGGCAGCTACTTCAAGTGCAGCTTTTTCATTTGTTGACCATTCAACATATATATTTCCGTCTGTGTTATATTTTGCAACTGTCTGAAGTACTTCAGTCGACGGAGTACCGGGATAGCCGCTGACAAGATTGACACCTGCGGAAATCGCACCAAGTGCTATAGCAACATTGCCCAATAAAATTTCTTTCATAAAATTCGCTCCTTAAATAAAAAAATAAGTCTGTCCTTAAGAATTAACTAAAGGACAGACTGAATAATCTGCGGTACCACCTTAATTGGTCAAATGACCCACTTTACGAAAATACAATAATATTTTCTGCCATTAACGCTGGCTCACGTCAAGGATACTAAGCAAAAATGCCTTTCCCCTAAGCCCTCAGCGGTCCATTTACAAAGCTGTAGCTGACGGAATTTCCATCATTTATTCCGCTCTCTGCGCAGTACATTTCAATGTTTTATCTCCGCTTCATCAGTTTAAATATATATTTATAATACCACATATAAACCATACTGTCAATAATTTCAGAAAAAATTTTAAAGAAACGTTAACACAATTTCTTCATAAAAAAGTGATATAATAAAAAACAGTAATTTTTTTGGAGTGTGATATAATTGATAAAGCGACTGGCATCATGTATAAAACAGTATAAAAAAGATTCGATTCTGACACCGCTGTTTGTATTATGTGAAGTAATTATTGAAGTAATAATACCTTGGATTATGGCAAAGCTCATAGACAATGGTATTGACAAAGGTGATATGGCATATATAAAGAAGACCGGAATATATCTGGCTGTCTCATGTGTAGTGTCTCTGATATTCGGTGCACTTGCAGGAAAACGTGCAGCAATAGCATCTGCAGGATATGCCAAAAACCTCAGAGCCGATATGTATAAAAATGTTCAGAAATTTTCATTTTCAAACATAGACAAGTTTTCTACGGCAAGTATTGTTACAAGGCTGACAACGGATGTAACAAATGTCCAGAATGCATACCAGATGATAATACGAATAGCTGTCAGAAGTCCTTTGATGCTGATGTTTTCTCTTATTATGGCATTCAGGGTAAATGCAAAGCTTTCTGTTATATTTCTTGTAGCTGTCCCTGTTCTTGGCGTAGGTTTATTTTTGATAATGACAAAAGCGCATCCTATATTTGTAAAAGTATTTGCAATGTACGATAAACTAAACAATGTTGTACAGGAAAATCTTCGTGGTATACGCGTTGTAAAATCATTTGTACGTGAAGATTATGAAAATAAAAAATTCAAAAAAACCTCAAAAAGTATTTACAATGATTTTGTAAGAGCTGAAAAGCTTCTTTCATTTAATACGCCTTTGATGCAGCTTTGCTCATATGGCAGCCTTATATTTATTTCGTGGTTCGGGGCAAGGCTTATTATAAATTCACAGGGAACATCAATGACAACAGGCAGCCTTATGAGTCTTCTTACCTATTCAATGCAGATACTTGTAAGTCTTATGATGCTTTCTATGGTATTTGTAATGATAATAATTTCACGTGCTTCAGCAGAGCGTATTGTAGAACTCCTTGATGAAAAAAGTGATATTGCAAATCCGAAAAAGCCTGTGTATAGTGTAAAAAACGGAAGCATTGTATTTAAAGATGTAAATTTCAGTTACTCAAAAGATAATAAAAAGCTGTGCCTGAAAAATATAAACCTCAAAATAGAATCAGGTGAGACAGTCGGAATATTAGGTGGAACCGGAAGCTCAAAAACAAGTCTTGTTCAGCTTATTCCGCGTCTTTACGATGTTACTTCAGGAAGCGTAACTGTCGGAGGAATTAATGTAAAAAAATATAATATAAATTCTCTTAGAGAAGAGGTTGCAATGGTACTCCAGAAAAACATATTATTTTCAGGTACTATTAAGGATAACCTGAGGTGGGGCAAAAACGATGCAACCGATGATGAGATAATCCATGCCTGTCAGCTTGCTCAGGCCGATGGATTTATTAAAAATTTTTCAGACGGCTATGATACTTATATTGAGCAGGGGGGCTCAAATGTTTCAGGCGGACAGAAACAAAGATTATGTATAGCGCGTGCGCTTCTTAAAAAGCCAAAAATACTCATACTGGATGATTCTACAAGTGCCGTTGATACCAAAACAGATTCACTTATACAAAAGGCTTTCAAAAGTGAAATTCCTGATACAACTAAAATCATCATTGCCCAGAGAATATCATCAATTGAAACTGCAGATAAGATAATTATTATGGACAATGGTAAAATAGATGCTGTCGGTACACACGAACAGCTTTTAAAAACCAACAGGATTTATCAGGAGGTATACAATTCACAGATGAAAGGCGGCGAAAATTAAATCATGCAAAAACCAAAAGCAGATAAATCAACAATAAAAAGACTTTTAAAATATCTTTTTGAATATAAAAAAAGATTTACATGCGTGTTGATATTCATTATTATAAGTGCAGTATCAGGTGTGGCAGGTTCAATGTTTCTGAGGATACTTATTGATGACTATATAAAACCTATGCTTTTGAAATCAGATACTGATTTCTCAGGGCTTGCAACTGCTGTAGGAATTATGGGACTTATATATGTGGTAGGAATAGTATGTACATTTTTATATAACCGTTTTATGATTTCAATCGCACAGGGAATATTAAAAAAAATACGTGACCAGATGTTTTCGCATATGCAGAAGCTTCCTATAAAATATTTTGATACGCATCCACACGGGGATGTAATGAGTTATTACACAAACGATACTGATACGCTCAGACAAATGATATCCCAGAGTATTCCGCAGATGTTTTCTTCAATTGTAACGGTAACAGCAGTTTTCTGTGCTATGGTTTATACTAGCATTTATCTTACTTTATTTGTTGTTGTCACCATGATTGGTATGATAAGCCTTATGAGACTGATTGTCAGTAAAAGCGGAAAGTATTTTTTTCATCAGCAGAACTCCATGGGTAAGCTTAACGGATTTGTTGAGGAAATGATAAACGGACAAAAGGTAATAAAGGTATTTTGTCATGAGAAAGAATCCATAGGGGAATTTAAAAAAATTAATGAAGAGCTTTTTGAAAATTCCATGAAGGCAAATAAATTTGCAAATATCCTTATGCCGATAATGGGAAACCTCGGAAATCTTCAGTATGTACTGATTGCAGTTATCGGAGGTGCACTTGCAATAAATAAAGTAGGAGGAATGACACTCGGTGCAATAGCAGCATTTCTTCAGCTTTCAAAAAGCTTTACAGTGCCGATAAGTCAGGTTGCACAGCAGATAAATGCAGTAGTAATGGCTTTAGCCGGAGCAAAGCGTATTTTTACACTTATTGACGAGGATGTTGAAACAGATGACGGATATGTAACGCTTGTAAATGCAAAATATGTAGACGGTGTTCTGACTGAGACTGAAGAGCATACAGGAATATGGGCATGGAAACATCCTCATAATGACGGTACATTAACATATACAGAGGTAAAAGGTGACGTAAGACTTTTTGATGTGGATTTCGGATATGATGAAGATAAAATAGTTCTTAATAACGTTGATATTTTTGCGGAGCCGGGACAGAAAATTGCATTTGTCGGTGCAACAGGAGCCGGAAAGACAACTATAACAAATCTTATTAACAGATTTTATGATATTGCAGACGGAAAAATAAGATACGACGGAATAAACATCAATAAAATTAAAAAGGATGATTTAAGACATTCACTTGGTGTTGTTCTTCAGGATGTAAATCTTTTCACAGGAACCGTGATGGATAACATAAGATACGGAAAGCTTGACGCTACAGACGAAGAATGCATAGCTGCGGCAAAGCGCGCAAATGCTCATGAGTTTATCTCAATGCTTCCGCTCGGATATGATACAATGCTTTCAGGTGACGGTTCAGGTCTGTCGCAGGGACAGCGCCAGCTTATATCAATTGCAAGGGCTGCTGTTGCAGATCCTCCGGTAATGATACTTGATGAGGCGACATCAAGCATTGATACACGTACAGAGCAGATAGTACAGAAGGGTATGGACAGTCTTATGCACGGAAGAACAGTATTTGTCATTGCACACAGACTTTCAACGGTTAAAAACTCAGATGTAATAATGGTTCTTGAAGCCGGAAGAATAATAGAAAGAGGCAGTCACGAAAAGCTCATCGAGAAGAAAGGTCAATATTACCAGTTGTATACAGGCGCATTTGAGCTTGAATAAATAAAAACCAGGGCATTTTTAAGCTATACTGCTTAAGGATGTCCTGATTTTTTTGGTTATACGGTTAATTGATTAAATTAAACATTAAGAAACGATGGTTAAGTTTTTAATATTTGATTATTTTTTAACTTGACAATTGTTAAAATAGATACTATAATATCGATATAATATTAATTAAACGTAATAACTAATAGCAATCATGACAAATGTTTAACAATTACTTGAGTATTATAAAAAGCTTTAAAGTATTTTAAAAGGAGCATCTATAAATGAACGATAAAAATAAAAACCATTCTGCCGTTTCAACGCAGGCATTAAAAAGAATGCCATATTATCTCCATCATCTTAAAAAGCTTGATAATGACGGGGTAGAATCAATATCTGCACCGTATATCGCCGATATCCTTGAGCTGAATGAAATTCAGGTAAGAAAAGATTTTGCGGCTATAAGCACAACAAGAGGGAAGCCAAAGTCCGGATTTAATATCAAGGAGCTTATATTTAACATGGAAAACTTCCTTGGATACAATAATAATAATGACGCGGTACTGATAGGTGTAGGCTCGCTTGGAAAAGCTCTTCTTTCCTATAGTGGCTTTGAACACTATGGGATGAATATAGTATCGGCATTTGATATTAATAAAAATATTATCGGAAATGAAATAGGCGGTAAAAAGGTTTTTCATGTTGAGAAAACAAGTGAATTATGCAGAAAACTTAATATACGTATAGGTATTATAACAGTTCCGGAAGAAGCCGCTCAGATAGTATGTGATCAGCTTGTTGCAGGTGGTGTATCGGCTATATGGAATTTTGCACCCGTACATCTGTCTGCGCCTGAAAACATAATGATTCAGAATGAAAACATGGCTGCATCACTGGCGGTGTTATCAAAACATCTTCAGCAACAGACAACGGTCCGTATATAAATTTATGGGAGGACTAAACTTATGAACACACTGCATTTTAAATATGCGCTTGAGGTTGCAAAAACGCATTCGATTACACTTGCTGCTGACAATCTTTTTATGGCACAGCCAAATCTGAGTAAGGCAATAAAGGAACTTGAAGAAAATCTGGGTTTTCATATATTTGAAAGAACATCAAAAGGAGTTATTACTACCAGTAAGGGTGAGGAGTTTCTTGTTTATGCACGCAATGTTATAAAACAGCTGAAAATGATGGAGCAGCTGTCTCATACCGATTCACAGATCATTCAGCGCTTTAACATTTCTGTACCAAGATGCTGCTTTATTACTGAAAAGATTATAAATATTTTAAATCAAACCGATAAGGAAAAACCGGTTGATATAAATTTTTGTGAAGCATCCTCAATGCAGACAATATCCAATGTACTGACGGAAAGCTTTAATATCGGTATTATCCGGTATGAGTCCGGATATGACCAGTACTTTATTGATTATATCAATGAAAAACAGCTTTTGTATAATGAGTTGGGTCATGGGGAATATAATATTGTTGTTTCAGAATTCAGCCGGATAAAAGATATTACGGAAGCCGATAATCTCAGAGCATATACCGAAGTCCTTTACGGTGATGAAGCTGTGCCGTTTATTTTACAGTGCCGTAAAAGTGAAAGTAAAATTTATGTGTATGACCAGATGAGTATGTTTAATATACTGTCAGGTACCGATATGACATATGCATGGATCAATTCTGATATACCGGTTAAGATTTTACAGAAATTCAATCTGATAAGACTTAAAGAATTAACTTTAAAAAGAGAATACAAGGATGTACTGATATACCAGAAAAATTACGAATTTACAGAAGCAGAACAAAAAATCGTTAAGAGTTTTTCTGTGTATGATTAATTTAATCTGTTCAGAAATTTATTGTTTCTTTAGCTTTAAAGATAACGGATGCATTTTCTTTGACATTTGATTAAGACTACATATCGATAATTGCATATCGATATGCAATTTTTATATTTGCTTTTAATCGTAAAATTTGTTATTATATTATCAAAGGAAGAATGATATATATTTAACATTTAATATCTAAAATATATGTTGTTTTAATAAATCTCATTTTATATAAAGGAGAGTTTTAATTATGATAAATTATCAAATTGTAGACAGTGTTGAAAAGCTTGAAGCGGCTTTGGCAAGAGTAAAAAATGCACAGAAGGAATTTTCAACCTACTCGCAGGAACAGGTAGATAAAATCTTTAAGGAAGCGGCAACAGCAGCAAATAAAATGAGAATACCGCTTGCAAAAATGGCAGTCGAAGAAACAGGCATG
>JAEWXO010000081.1 GCA_023458875.1 Bacillota bacterium
GTTTTTCGAAGCAATTCCAGATGCTCTAAAAGTCAAGTTAAAGGCTGCTTGATTTAGTTACTTATGCGGCAAATACTATTGAATTTTTAAGATGCACAGTTATTTTTGATGTGCGAAGTTTGAGTTACTAACGAGAGGTGGGTATCCGTATGAAGAAAAAGTTGCTGTTCACAATAGTTCTGATGTTACCAATTGTAGCTGTTTTTTCAGCCTGTGGTGATTCAGCATCAAATCAATCAGAAATTGAGTTTACGCAATCCGCAAATAGTTCAAGTGGTAGCTTTTGGGAATACAAATTAAGCACAGATAACATTTTGGTGGAAATAGACTATTACACAAGCAAATTTCCTATTAATTTGGGTCCTGGATACAAGCAGCATTGGACTTTTGAAATCATTAACTCTGGTGAAGTAACAATAGAATGGCTTGCATATGAAGGGGATTCATATAAAGAAAGCACCTCATATAATATGACCTATGTGTTTGATGATGATGGAAATTACCACATCAAGTCTAATGAGACTTCCTGATAAAACTTCTTGTACGTATTGTACAAATATATCAATCTCGCTTTAAATTTATCACGGCAGGCTTGTAGACTTTCTACATTGCTTGCCGTTCTTTTTTTAAGTTGCGCAGATTACGAAAATAGCTTTTTAGAAAAGAGCATAACTCCAGATGATTTATTCATCTATGTTATGCTCTCTTTTTATGCCCACTTACAAATAGAACAACGCAAAATCGGCATTTGTTTGAGTTGTTAGAGTGTGAATATAATAACGCCCGTTTCAAACTCAATGACTGAGCTTTATACAATGCAGCGATACTTTCATTCGGATAAGCTCAAACAGATGGGATTTTCAAACTTTGACGCTTGGGCGTAAGCGATATATCCGTATACGCTGAAAAAAGCGAAAAACACCACCGGATGTAATTCGCTTATCAATTATTTTACAGATTTATCCCCACAATATTCCGGAATCTTATCACTCCACGGTAAAACTGATTCAATCTGTTCTTCCGTTGGTTCTGCGCCGAACTTCGGAAGTTCTGAAAGCAGAAAAATCAAATAACCATATACATAAAGATTATTTATCTTGGCTGTTTCGATTATGCTGAATACACGTGCACTTGCATCTGCACCACGTTCAGTATCAGAAAAAAGAAAGTTTTGTCAAGCAATTACAAATGGTTTGACAGCTCGTTCGGCACGATTGTTTGTACTTTCTGATTTTCCACTGTCAACGAACAAGCTCAGCTGTTCTTTATGATTTAAGGCATAAGAAACTGCATCTTCCAGGCGAGAACCCGGCGCTGGATTAATTGTTTCAAGGTATGATCAAAACTTGTTAAGAATCGGTTTGATTTTTTCCTGACGATACTCTGATATTTTGTTTTCCAAAGAATTGCCTTCAAGAATTTGTTTATCTTCATCAAGCATTCTTGTTATTATCTGAAGACTTTCATATGCTATTCTCTCTGCACCATGATGCTGCACTTTTTTCGCTGGATTCCTGATTAGAAATCAACTCTGGCCATTCGTCTGGTATTTTGCTTTCCATCTGATCTGCCCCTTTTTTATACCCGGATCATTTTCGTACCATCAGTATAGCATAATTACGGGCTTTGTAGAAGTCGGGGGGCATGTATCGCTTACTTTTATTTTATGTAATTTATTTTATTGGACTTGACAATCTATTAAGATATGTTACAATAAAAAAGCCAATACTATTTATAGAAATCAAAGAGGAACAAAATGTTTTTAATGATAGATAATTATGATTCATTCACTTTTAATCTTGTATCATATTTCAGAGAAATCGGTCAGGAAATCTTTGTAAAAAGAAACGATTGCATCACAACAGACGATATTCAAAGTATTAAAAAACTTGAAGGTATTATTATTTCACCCGGACCTGGAATTCCGGAAAACGGGGGCGTATCACTTGAAATTCTGAATAAATTTTCTGGAGAAATTCCTGTTTTAGGAGTTTGTCTTGGTCATCAGATTATCGCTGTTAACTATGGGGCAAAGGTTATAAGAGGGGAATGTCCTATGCATGGAAAGGTTACGCAGATTGAACATAGAATCTGTCCGCTATTTGACTGTATTCCTGAAAAAATACTTGTGACCAGATATCATTCGCTTGTTGTATCAGATGAAGATTTTCCTGATGTACTTAATATTGATGCCCGTGCTGACGATGGAGCAATAATGGCTGTTTCTCATAAAGAATATCCTGTTTTTGGTGTTCAGTATCATCTGGAAGCTGTTATGACAAAGTATGGACATGAAATTCTTAGAAACTTTACTAACATTGCAACGCAATGGAATAAAAATCACCGGGGATTATTAAATGCATAGTATTGTAAAACAAATCATAAATAATTCGTTCCTTAACAAGAATAAAGACAGTATAAAACAAGAAAATCCGGAATTAATTTGTTCTGATGTGAACCTACATAGAACACTTTTGGATTGGCATGCTGTATTATGTAAGAACGGCGTTCAATGTGGTTTTTTGGATTCATCTTTAAAAAATGAAGAGGGGATGTATTCTATTCTTGGAGCGTGGTCTCATACAATTATTGAAGATAAAGACGGAAAAGTTAGAGTCAACGGGAAAGAAACCGAAAAAAGCGGGGAAAAAAGTTCGGATGTATTCTTAAATATTCTTGAAAAATATCTGAAAGAAAATGCTGTACAGAATCCAACAAAATCAATTTCATGGAAAAATGTCAGACTTCCTGTTACATTCGGAGGAATTGCTTATTTTACTTACGATTATGGTCGTGAATTTGAAAACATTTCCAGCCGCCACAATAAAAAAATTGATTTACCTGATGCACTTATCACATTTTATGATTTGTATCTTATTGAAGAAAACAAGACAGGTAATTTATATTTTTGTACGGAAGAACGTCTGCACAGTTCTGAATGGTATATAAAACAGCTTGAAAAGTTTGCTGAAAATATTTCCGATGAACAGGAAGCATCACATGATAATGAAAAAACCGTTTTCAAAACAAATAAAGAAAAACATAATTTGCATATATATTCTGATTATGAAATGGAAGAATATTGCACAGCAGTAAGCAGAATGAAAGAATATATGTGCGCCGGTGATATTTATGTTGCAAATATGACAAGAAGAATTACGGTAGAAAGCAATGCACATCCAATGGATGTATTTCATTATCTGCGTACAAAAAATCCGTCTCCGTTTGGTGCTTACTTAAGTTATGGAGATGTTAAGATTATCTGCGCATCTCCGGAAAGATTTTTTAAGTTAACTGACGGAAAAATTAAAACCAGACCAATCAAAGGAACACGTAAAAGGGGAGATACACCTAAGGAAGATGCCAAACTCCGAAAAGAGCTTGAAAACTCTGAAAAAGATAAAAGCGAGCTTTTAATGATTGTAGATCTTGAACGAAATGATTTGAATCGTGTATGTAAACCAGGCAGCGTCAAAGTTACCGAGATGTATAAAATAGAGGAATATGCTACAGTTTTTCACCTTGTTTCAGAAATAACAGGAGAACTTGAATACGGTAAAAATATTACTGACATTATACGCTGTGCATTTCCGGGAGGATCAATAACAGGGACACCAAAAATTCGCTGTATGGAGATAATAGATGAACTTGAAAACTCATCAAGAGGACTCTATACAGGCTCAATTGGCTATATTTCCATGGACGGAGACTGTGACTTGAATATTGTAATACGAACAGCAATTTATCAGGACGGCATATACTATATTGGTACCGGCGGAGGTATTACATATGAGTCAGATGAAAACTTTGAATATGAAGAAACTAGCCAAAAGTCAATAGCTTTAATTGACGCTATAGTAAAAAGTTAGATGGCAGGTGATTAATGTGGCTGATTCAGATGTTAAACATGACAGTGCTTCAAAGGCAGAATTAATAAAGGTAAATAATATATATATTCCTGATGAGGGATATTATTTCGGAAATGGAGTTTTTGAAACTATTCGTGTTTTGAATGGAGCCCCGCTATTTCTTATGCGTCATATAATGCGTATGACAAACAGTGCAACTGAACTTGGATTTATAAATGACTGTGAGAGACTGGCTTTCAGTGAAGAATTAAAAATCAAGCTTGAATCTTATCTTGAAAAGCTGATAAAATCAAGTGAAATTCCGAAAGATGCTGTATTTAAAGCTGCATTTTCCTGTGGTAACTTATATCTTAGTTTCAGGGAAAATACTTATAAAACCTCAGATTATGATAAAGGTTTTTCGTTGGATTATAGTAAAGTTCTTCGCAATGAGACTTCTCCTTTTACGTATCATAAAACTTTAAATTATGGCGATAACATACGGGAAAAGAGACTTGCACATAAGAATGGTTTTGATGAACCCGTTTTTCTAAATACTAAAGGAGAATTGACAGAAGGTGCGACTACTAACCTCTTTCTTGTAAAAGAAAATATAATCTATACTCCTTCTGTTTCATCAGGTCTGCTTGCAGGAACAATCAGAGGAGAAATAATTGATTATTTTTCAGACAAAAACAAGAAGGTCAGAAATAAGCGTAAAGATAAATTAGCAGATTTAAAAGTAAAGGAAACAATATTGTATACGGAAGACATTGAAAAATCAAGTCAGATGTTTGTTACAAATTCACTTCTTGGTGTAATGCCAGTCAATCGCTGTGGGAAAAGAGAATTTGACATTAAAACTGATTTTATAAATTTAATGATGCAAATTTTCAACTATTAAGGTGACTATAATGAAATGTATAGGTAAGATACAGCCGCATCATCTGAATGAATTATATGCTTCACTTATGGGAAGAAGTATTATGTCAAACGAAGCAGTAACACCAAAAGTAGATTTTAGAGAGTACATTCTCGTTCACGATGGAAAGAAATGCAAACACGAACGTATGAAACAGAAGGAACTTTCAGAAAAATCAGGTGTATCATTAACAACAATTAAAGTTTTGCTAAAAGGTAATGCAATCAGCGTGAAATGTGCAAAAAAAAAATTCCGAAGTATTGGAACTTGACTATAACAAAGTTTTTAAGTGTGTAATCAGAAACAAAATGACAGCGTCTTCTGTCAAGAGATACCACTCAATGATTTCAGGTATATTTCACCACGCTGTATTGCAGAACATTATTACTGTAAATCCTTGTACAAGAGTAAGACCGCCAAAGCATAGAAAAAAAGAAGCGGAATATCTGGACGAAGATAGTGCAATGGAGCTTTTTGAAAAACTTGAAACAGCACCTGAACCATACAGAACAGCAACACGTCTTTGTATGTTTATGGGATTCAGACGAGGCGAGATATGCGGCTTAAACTGGGATGACGTTGATTTTGAGCATTCAATGATTTCTGTGAGAAAAAATATTATTTACAGCAGAAAAGAAGGCTTGTATGAGGATACTCCTAAAACAAGCAGCTCTGAACGAGATATTAAAATGTCTGACTGCGTGATAGAAATGCTTAAAGAGTAAAAAAATGGCAGGAATCATACAAGCAGGAAATAGGCAGCAAGTGGCAGGACACAGGGAAATTGTTTACCAATGCCTGCGGCGGCTGGCTCAGACCTGACAGTTACGGAAAATGGTTTTCAAAATTCTGTAAAGAAAATGGATTTGAAAATGTTCATCTTCATACTCTCAGGCATACATCAGCAACGCTTATGATAATGAACGGAATACCTCTCAGAGTAGTTTCAAGCCGTCTTGGACACAACAGCACTTCTGTAACAAATGATATTTATACTCACGTTATCAGACGTGCAGATGAGCTTGCAGCGGAAGCTCTTGAGGATGTATTTTTCAAGAAAAGTGCAGTATAATCTATATTAATAACTGACGGGAGAATCTTCGGATTTTCCCGTTTTATTTTTATTTAAACGCCAATAAATAAACGCCAAATAAACGCCAAACGCCTGTTTGAGCATTCAGCTATGCGTACATCAAAGTCTGATTTTATGGTGTTTACATAAACGCCAAAAGCATTTTTAACTTGAAATATGATTGTAAAAAAAATAACTACGCAGTCGATAAACTGCGTAGTTATGCGGTTTTACTGGAGCTTGTGACGGGACTCGAACCTGCGACCTGCGCATTACGAATGCGCTGCACTACCAGCTGTGCTACACAAGCAAATATAAATTTTTAGGGGAAAACCTGCTCATTACGAATGAGCTGCAATACCAACTGTGCTACACAAGCAAAAATAAACATTCAGTAAAATAACATTGATAATATTATTTTTCAACACGGATATATCTGATATTTTATCACAAATGAACACAAACGTCAATACCTGTATATATAAAAAAATAATTTTAATAAATTTTTTTGAAATTCGAAATTTGAAATTGTAATTTGAAAAATTATGTGCTATAATGATAAATATACGTTTTTAATCAGAAAGAGAAACGGTTTTATTCATTTATGTTTTACATTATTAATCCGGAATTGCATTTGATATCGTCCCGGTATAATACGATTTTTTATTAAGTAATTTAGCGTTTGCTGATAAGTTTAAGCTGCAGACTTCTACGCTTTCAGAGATTTATAAAAAATTAAGGAGAGAGGATTTTTTTATGAAAAAAAACAAGATAAGCTTTGGTTCATTTTTATTGGCATTTATAAGAGGTATGATAACGCTGATACTGGCACTTATTCTGGTTGCTTCTGTAGCTTCGAACATAATATTTTATGCTGACAATTCAGCCGTAGATATAGATTTGTTTAACATGAACTATACTTTTTTTGTAAATAACAGCGCAAACCTTGAAAACATTCCGAAGGATTCACTTGTTATTGTAAATCATAAGGATGCACCGCAACTAAATACATATGTACTGTGTACTGTCGGAAGCGGATACAAGACTGTTTTGTGTCTGTCTGACGTTACTCAGAACGAAAACGGCACTGACTCATATGAAGTAAAGGGTGACAGAACAGGTTCTACAATAAACTACAAGATACCGCAGTCAAAAATTATTGGTACAGTCATAAATAAAAACGATTTTGCAGGAAAAATAATTGTATTTTCCAGAAAAATTTCAGGAATTATAGCACTTATGGCTATACCGGCATTTTTACTGATAGTGATGTCGATAACAGGAATCAAAAGAAACAAGACAAAATATGAAGATGATCTCCTCGAATCTGAAATTCTTGCTGAAGAACTCAGAAAACTGAAAAAAGTCGGAGAATCGACAGGTGCTGCAGCTTCTGAAAATGTCAGTGGACAGGAAAATAATTACCAGGATGATTATGAAGATACAAGATATTATAGTGATGAAAAATCCCCGTCAGATAATATATCAGACGACCAATACGAATATTCAAAGCCTGAAACTGATATAGACAGAAAAGCAGTACAAATCAAAAACGCTATCCATAATCAGAAATTAAGAGAATCAGGTATTGATACTTCGGATTCAATATTCAATGAAAAGCCGCTTACAGCAAATGATATAATAAATCAGGTATCTGATGAAATGAAACAGAATCCATATAACACTCAAAAACCTGTTTATCAGGAAAGGCCGGCATACAGAGAAACGCCTGTATATCAGGAAAAACCTCGTCCTGCTGAAAATCCGGCATACAGAGAAGCACCGGTATATCAGGAAAAACTACGTCCCGGTGAAAAACCTGTATACAGAGAAGCACCTGTGTATCAGGAAAAACCGCGTTATGCTGAAAAACCAGCATACACAGAGACTCCAGCATATCAGGATAAGCCACGTTATGCTGAAAAGCCTGTTTATCCTGAACAGTCAATATACACAGAAAAAATAACCGAAATACCAAAACCGGTATATACAGAGCCTGCGGTTAAAAACAACAGCACTGTACAGCAGCCTGTAAAGCCAATGCCGGCAAAGAAAGTATCCAAAAATACACTCAAGGCTGACTCGATAGATGATCTTATAAAGATTCTTGAGTCGGAGAAGAAAAAACTTGATTAAATAATATCTAAAAATGCCGTGTATGATAGTAAAATATCTGCACAGCATTTTTTTATTACCCTATTGTAATTTGTATTATTTTTTTATATAATTATAGTGGATGTATGTCCGATTTTTATTTATGAAAAGCATAAAATTCAGATTTATTATAATATTACAGAATGCTTGCCTAAAAATTGAAAGGGATTGAAATAGTTAATGGAGCTTAAAGATCTAAGAGATGAGATTGACATTATTGATGAAGAAATTCTGCAGAAATTTCAGCAGAGAATGAGTCTTTGCATGCAGGTTGCAGAATTTAAACGACAAAACAATATAAACGTTTTTCAGGGTGGACGTGAAAATGAAGTTCTTGACAGGATAAGAGAAAAGGCAGAGCCTGAATTCGAGGAAAGTGCAGCCGTATTATTTTCAAATATTATGGATATAAGCAAAAGCTTTCAGCAGTGTGAGATAAATAAAAACAAAAAATATATTTCTTATGAAAGACTTGCATATTCAGATGATGCTAAGGTAGGATGCTATGGTGTAAGCGGTTCAAATTCCGAGGAGGCTACACGAAAAATTTTCGGAAGCTGTAAGGATATTAAGTTTTATCATGAATTTGACGATGTGTTTAACGCGATTGAATCAGGTGAAATTGATTTTGGTGTTGTACCTGTCCAGAACTCAAGTACCGGGTCTATTGCGCAGACGTATGACCTTATGAAAAAATACGACGTATATATAAATAAAATGGTAAGAGTAAGCATAAAACACTGTATGGCGGCAGTAAATGTAGACGACATAAGCCAGATAGAAGCAGTGTACTCTCATTGGCAGGCGCTTAAGCAGTGCTCGGAGTTTATAAAAAACAACAATCTTAAGACTGTAAATTATGCAAGTACAGCTTCCTCTGCAAAATTTGTATCAAAAAGCGATAAAAAGCTTGCGGCAATATGCTCAGAACGCTGTGCAAATATTTATAAAATGAAAATTCTTGAAAGAAATATTTCTGACGAAGCTGCAAATTATACGAGGTTTATATGCTTTTCAAAGAAGAGCCTTATTGAAAAGGGCGCTGACAGAATCTCTGTTCTCATGTCGCTGTCAAATGAAGAGGGAAGCCTTTACCGTATGCTTACAAAATTCCGTGTAGCAGGTCTTAATCTTGTTAAAATAGAAAGCCGGCCTCTTCGCAAAGGAAATTTTGACGTTACATTCTATCTTGACTTTGAAGGCTCAATAGATGATAACAGGGTAAATGCACTGCTTATTGAGTTAAATAATGAGCTGAGTGATTTTAAGTTTTTAGGTAACTATTCCGAACTGCTGTAAATATATTAACAAGGGCAGAGGAATTAACGAAAGGAAAACATTTTATGTTTTATTGCTGTGGGATAACAGAAAAAGGTATAAAAGAAAGAAATGAGGATGCAATTCTTATAAATAATACTGTTCTGACTGAAGGAATAATGGAATTAAAGCTTGATCAGCCGTTTATGTCAGCAGTATGTGACGGGGTTTCAGGTGAAAAATCAGGAGATATAGCTTCTAAAATGTGTCTGGCCGAGCTTGCAAAGGTGCAGTTCGACAGCCAGCTTAATTTACAGCAGCTTATAATGAAAATACATAAGCAGCTTAAATACTATGGCATGTTCCATAAAAACTCTTCAAATATGCAGACAACCCTTTGTGGCTTTGCGGTTGATGAAAATAACCGTATGTACTGCATAAATGTCGGAGATTCAAGACTTTATAAATACAGCGGCTCAGTATTAAAGCAGATATCAAAGGACCAGTCACTGGTGCAGATGCTGTATGAGCAGGGTAAAATAACATACGAGGAAAAGAGAAAGCATGTTCACAGAAATATAATTATGCCCGTTCTTGGCAATACGTCCTCAAAGCCAACTATAGACATAAATATAATCGAAGATCAGCCTGCATACGGTGATGTTTATCTTCTGTGCAGCGACGGACTTTCGGATTATGTTGTAAATACAGAAATAGAAGAAATACTATCTATGCCTATGTGTATGATAAAAAGGCTTAATGAACTTGTTAAAAATTCATTAAAAAAGGGTTGCCGTGATAATATTTCTATAATTGCAATAACATATATGCCGAAGCAGACCAAAAGCTGAGATGGATTTCGACTCGGTACGAGTCGACCAGGCTTTGCGGTCGCCTGGACTTCGCTAACATATCTGCTTCACTTTGTGATAGGGCTGAAAAGTTGTTATGAATCAGATTTGCATTAATTGCCATTAAATGGGGATTGTGCGAATCTGATTTTTTTATTGAAAAAAATTAAAATATGTGGTATAATATATTGTCTATAGCTTAAGCAATATGGATGCTATTTGATTTTGACATAAAAAATAATAATATAAAAACAGAGGTATTGAATTGAGAATACTTGGTATAGACCCCGGTTATGCGATTGTGGGGTTCGGTGTGCTGGATTACAGGGGGCAGATATTTACACCGGTTGAGTATGGGGCTATTTTTACAGAGGCACATACTGATTTCAATCAGAGATTAAACAGTATATTTACTGATATGGAATTTATCATAGAAAAATATAAGCCTGACTGTATGGCAATAGAGCGACTGTATTTTACAACAAATCAGAAAACAGCGATTGATGTTGCTCAGGCAAGAGGTGTTATAAATCTTGCTGCATCAAGGAAAAGCATACCTGTATTTGAATACACGCCTCTTCAGGTAAAACAGTCGGTCGTAGGTTATGGAAAGGCAACAAAGCATCAGGTAATGGATATGACAAGACGTATTTTAAAGCTTGCTGATGTTCCGAAGCCGGATGATACAGCTGATGCGCTTGCTATTGCGATATGTCACGGACACTGTATACAGTGTATGGAAATGAGGAAAAATTATGATATATAGTCTTAAAGGAATACTTACGTTAAAGGAAAGTGAGCTTGCAGTTGTAGAATGCGGCGGAGTAGGGTATGCCTGCCGTACTACATTTTCAACACTGGCGCAGCTGAAGGAAACAGGTACGGAGGTCTTGCTGTATACATATATGCATGTAAGGGAAGATAATATAGAGCTTTTCGGCTTTGCATCAAAGCAGGAGCTTAACTGCTTTAAAATGCTTATTTCAGTTTCCGGTGTCGGCCCTAAAGCAGCATTGTCTATTCTGTCAGATGTTACTCCTGAAAAATTTGCACTTCTCGTGGCTTCCGAGGACAGCAAGACGCTTACAAAAACAAAAGGAATAGGTGCCAAGACTGCACAGCGTATAGTTCTGGAGCTAAAGGACAAGATCGTAAAGGAAAACATAAACAGCCTGTCATATGCCCAGAGTCCGGTATTTTCAAATGAAAATTCATCTGCAGGTGAGGCGTTTTCAGCTATGCTTGTTCTTGGATATACACAGTCAGAGATAGCTCCGGTCATGGCCGGGCTTGATCCGCAGCTCCCTTCATCTGAGCTTATCAGACAGGCACTAAAGATACTCGGTAAAAATATAAGTTTGTAGGATAAAGTGATTAATTTTTCGGGAGGTGCATATTTTGATAGAAACAAGTGATATGGAGTTTGAAAACAGGGTTGTTGATCCCGCTCTGACACGTGAAGATAATGATATAGAAATGTCATTGCGTCCGAAAATGTTATCCGAATATATAGGTCAGGACAAGGTAAAGGAAAATCTTTCGATATATATTGAAGCGGCAAAGCGACGTCAGGAGCCTCTTGATCACGTATTGCTCTACGGCCCTCCGGGACTCGGTAAAACGACGCTTTCAAATATAATTGCTCATGAAATGGGCTCAAATCTTCGTATAACATCAGGCCCGGCAATAGAAAAGCCCGGAGATCTTGCTGCACTGCTTACAAATCTTTCGGAAAATGATGTTTTGTTTATTGATGAAATACATCGTCTTTCAAGAGCCATTGAAGAAATACTTTATCCGGCACTGGAGGACAATGTACTCGATATAATGATCGGAAAAGGTCCTTCGGCACGGTCAATACGAATAGATCTCCCTAAATTTACTCTTGTCGGTGCAACTACAAGAGCGGGACAGCTCACACCGCCGCTGCGAGACAGATTCGGTGTGGTTATGCGTCTGGAGCTTTATAATAACGAGCAGCTTTGTGATATTATACGACGCAGCAGTATGATTCTGGGGATACCGTGTGACCCCGACGGGGCGTATGAAATAGCAAAGAGAGCAAGAGGAACTCCGCGAATAGCAAACAGGCTTTTAAAAAGAATACGTGATTTTGCCGATGTAATAGGCGACGGCGTAATTACAAAGGAAATAGCGGATGTAGCTCTTGGCAGGCTTGAGATTGATCCGCTCGGACTTGACAGCCTCGATAAAAGAATGCTTAAAATGATAATAACAGGCTATAACGGCGGTCCGGTAGGACTTGAAACCCTTGCCTCCGCTATAGGCGAAGAGGCAGTCACGCTTGAGGATGTATGTGAGCCGTTTCTTATGCAGCTGGGATTTCTTGCGAGAACCACAAGAGGAAGATGTGCCACGGATCTTGCATATGCTCATCTCGGAATAAAAAAGAGTAACGGAACCGATGACGGAGGACAACTATCATTCTAACATATTTTAAGGAAGGATGAATTCCAGATGAATAAACTGTTTGGACCGGACAGTATTGTCGGTGTTGCTGTAACAGAGATTACATGCGAGATGGTAATGCAGGTCGGAAGAGCATTTGTACTGGCTTTATCAAAAAAGATAAGCCATAAGCTTACAATATTTATCGGAAAAGATACAAGAATGTCATCTGATATTTTTGAGGATGCATTGACAGCCGGCATATGCTCTGCGGGTGCGGATGTAAAGAAGCTTGGAGTTATTCCGTCTCCTGCCGTATCATATCTTGTAAAAAGATGTGGTGCAGACGGCGGTGTCATGATATGTGCATCTCATAACGGCTTTGAATTTAACGGACTAAAGCTGTTTTCATCGGCAGGATATAAAATATCGGATGATATAGAGGATGAAATAGAAGCAGCAGTTTTTTATAAACCAGAAACAATAAAAATAATGTCACATGATAATATAGGTACAGCCACTGTATATAAGGATGCTGAGTGGGATTACTTAAGATATCTTCTAAAGCTTGAAAAAACCGATCTGACAGGAATGAGAGTAGTTATAGACTGCGCAAACGGAAGTGCTTCATCCACGGCAGAAAAGCTGTATTCTGCTCTTGGTGCAAGATGCTTTATGATAAACAATAAGCCTGACGGAAAGAACATAAACAACAGATGCGGCGTAATGTATTCAGCCGCCATGTCAAAGGTAATCAAGGCCAAACGTGCAGATTTAGGAATTGTCTTTGACGGTGATGCTTCAAAGTGCCTTGCGGTAGACGAAAACGGAGATATTGTTGACGGGGATCAGCTGATGGCACTTATAGCAATGGATCTGAAAAATGAATTAAAACTTGTAAAAAACACTATCGTGATTACTGATATGTCAAATATGGGACTTAAAAACTTTGCTGCAGAAAATGACATAAATGTTTTAAGTTCAAAGTCAGGAGAAAAATGTATAATGGAAAAACTCCTTGACGGCGGTTACAGTATAGGCGGTGAACAGAATGGCAGGGTAATATTCCCTGATATTTTGCCCACATGCGACGGCCTGCTTACAGCGTTAAAATGCATGTATGCACTTAAAAGATCAGGTGAAAAAATGTCTGAAATATCTTCCGTCATGGAAAAATATCCGCAGGTCATGATAAATGTAAGTATTCTTCCTCAGTACAAGGAAACCTGGAAAAACAATTCGGATATAACTGATTTTATTGAAAGAAAGCAGTACGGGCTTGGCAAGGACGGAAGAATATTTGTAAGAGAAATAGGAACAGAACCTCTTATAAGGGTACTCGTAGAGGGCAAAAGCTTTGAAGCAATAAACAGTTGTGCAGTTGAAATATCAGATAAAATAAAAGAACAGACACGCCCGGAGCCTTCTCTGAGCAGTGCGGAATAAATAATAAAGATCGGGGAAATGAGAAATTGAGAATTGCGGATAAATGGGAACAATACAGTATTCTTGATACTTCTACAGAGGAAAAACTTGAAAACTGGAACGGTATAAAATTAATAAGACCTGACCCTCAGATAATATGGGCAACCGATAAGGACCAGGCACTTTGGGACACGGCAGACGGCCATTATTTTCGCTCTTCAAGCGGTGGCGGAAGCTGGGAATATAAAAATTCAAAGCCGCAGAAGGCATGGAATATGTCATACGGCAATCTTACATTCAAAATAAAGCCGACAGGCTTCAAGCATACGGGCCTGTTCCCTGAACAGGCAGTAAACTGGGATTTTATGCAGGACAAGATAAAAAACCATAAGGATAATGTAAATGTTCTGAATCTTTTTGCATATACAGGCGGTGCAACACTTGCATGTGCCGAAGCCGGTGCCTCTGTATGTCATGTGGACGCTTCAAAGGGTATGGTTTCATGGGCAAGGGAAAACGCCGCCCTGTCAGGCCTCGAAGCAAAGCCTGTAAGATGGATAGTCGATGACTGTGAGAAGTTTGTTCAGCGTGAAATAAGGCGCGGACACAAATACGATGCAATAGTCATGGATCCGCCGTCATACGGACGCGGTGCAAACGGAGAGGTGTGGAAGCTTGAGGACAGCATTTATGACCTTGTCAGGCTGTGCTCGGAGGTTCTCAGCCGGGAACCACTGTTTTTTATATTAAACAGCTACACTACAGGACTTTCTCCGGCTGTTATGGCATATATTCTTGACAGTATTCTTGTGAAAAAATTCGGGGGCTCTGTTTCATCCGATGAAATAGGCCTTCCGGTGAAAAGCAGCAGAATGGCTCTTCCATGCGGTTCAACAGCTATATGGCAGAGATAGCCCATAGTTTGGAGGCGGTTTTATTTGTCAGATGAAAGTATCATATCAGCTCAGGAATTAAGATTTTCATACGGAAGTCCTGACGATGGAAAAACTGTACATGATGAAGTTCTTAAAGGTATAAACATAAACATCAGCAGCGGAGAATTTATAGCTGTACTCGGACATAACGGTTCAGGAAAGTCAACATTTGCACGACACACAAATGCGATACTTACCCCCACATCCGGAAAAATCTATGTCATCGGAATCGATACAACGGATGAAAACCGGATATTTGACATAAGACAGAATGTCGGTATGGTGTTTCAGAATCCCGATAATCAGATTGTTGCTGCAATCGTTGAGGAGGATGTTGCATTTGCCCTTGAAAATACAGGCGTTCCGCCTGATGAAATGAGAAAAAGAGTAGATGACGCATTAAAAGCCGTAAACATGTACGAATACCGTGAGCATTCTCCCCATAAGCTTTCCGGAGGTCAGAAGCAGAGGATAACCATAGCAGGAATAATAGCAATGCGTCCGAAATGCATAGTCCTTGATGAACCTACGGCTATGCTTGATCCGGCAGGCAGACGTGACGTTATATCAACGATAAAAATGCTTAACAGACAGTATGGAATAACTGTTGTGCTCATAACCCACTATATGGACGAGGCTGCAAAGACTGACAGAGTCATAGTGATGGACAGCGGCAGAGTAATTCTTGACGATATTCCGTCGCAGGTGTTTTCAAACGTCGGACTTTTGAAAAAAACCGGTCTGGATGTACCTCAGGTTACAGAGCTTGTTTATGAACTTAACAAATGCGGGTTAAAGCTTGATTCTCATATAATCACAGAAGAAGAATGTGTAAATGCATTAAAAACAATATTGAAGGAAGAGTAAAATTGGCTATATTACGGACAGAAAATCTCACATATGTATACGGTGAGGGTACACCGTTCCGGAAAACCGCTGTTGACAATGTTACACTTGAAATTCAGAAAGGCGAGATTATCGGTGTAATAGGCCACACGGGATCAGGAAAATCTACGCTTATACAGCATTTTAACGGACTTCTCAAGCCGACATCCGGAAAAGTATTTTTCAATGATGTTGATATATGGGAAGGGAAAAAAGTAATGCCCGGTCTGAGATTTAAGGTCGGCCTTGTTTTCCAGTATCCGGAATATCAGATATTTGAGGAAACCGTATATAAGGACATTGCCTATGGACCCTCAAACATGAAGCTTGACAAGGATGAAATAAAAAGGCGTGTAACGGAGACTGCGGATATTCTGGGTATAACATCCGATATGCTGAACCGTTCACCTTTCGAGCTTTCAGGCGGTCAGAAAAGACGTGTGGCAATAGCAGGTGTTATGGCTATGCGTCCCGAGGTTCTTATTCTTGACGAGCCTACTGCCGGACTCGATCCGCGCGGACGTGACACTATCCTTGAACTTATCAAAAAATATAATAAAATCATGGGCTGCACTGTGCTTATCGTGTCACACAGCATGGAGGATATGGCCGAATATGCCCAGAGAATAATAGTAATGAATCGGTCGGGACTGTTCTGCTTTGACAGGACAGCGGATGTATTTGCAAGGTCAGAGGAGATTTCGCGGATGGGTCTTGACGTTCCGCAGATAACGAGGGTATTTAACGAATTAAAAAAATCAGGAATTGTATTTGATGATGAAATTTATACGGTAAAATACGCAAAAGAAAAAATTCTGGAATATTTATCACGGAGGGACGGTACCGGATCATGCTCAAAGATATAACGATTGGTCAGTATTTTCCGGGGAACAGTATAATTCACAGACTGGATGCAAGGTTTAAGATAATTATAACAATAATATTTATTGTTATGCTGTTTGCTGCAGACGGATTTGCTTCAATCGGCATAGGCGTAATATTTATGATAATGTCATATGTTCTTACCCGGATTCCTGTGGGACTTATGTTTAAAAGTCTCAGACCGGTAATACCTGTTTTGTTTTTTACAGCTGTTCTGAATGTATTCTTTTATGAAGGTGATGTAATATTTCATCTCTGGTTTATAAAAATCACCGATGAAGGCGTGAAAAATGCATCGTTTATGCTTATCAGGGTAATTTCGCTTATAGTAGGTTCCTCAATACTTACCTATACCACATCACCTGTAGCTCTTACCGATGGAATTGAAAGACTTATGTCACCTCTGAAAAGATTTAAGTTTCCCGTGCATGAACTTGCAATGATGATGACAATAGCTCTGCGGTTTATACCGACTCTCATAGAAGAAACAGATAAAATAATATCCGCACAGAAGGCAAGGGGCGCGGACTTTGAAAACGGCAGCCTTAAACAGCGTATAAGTGCGGTTATACCTGTTATAATTCCCCTTTTTGTTTCGGCTTTCAAACGTGCCGAGGAGCTGGCTGTTGCTATGGAGTGCAGGTGTTATCAAGGCGGAGAGGGTCGGACAAGACTAAGAAAGTCAAGGATAAAAATTTCTGACTTTATAGCTCTTGCATGTTCAGTCACTTTTCTGGCAGGAATAATAACCACAGATTATTTATTAAAGTGAGGTGTTTTTTATGAACGGAATTATGGTATTGCTTATGCTTCTGGTATTTATCCCTCCGGTCGCTGCTGTATTTGTTCTGATAAAAAGACTCAGAGAAGAAAAATTCAGAAATCAGTATGATGCAAAGGACAGATTTTTTGAATCAATAAGTCTTGGTAATCTGAATTCAGGAAATGATAAAAAACCGTTATCAGAGGATAAGAATAAAAATACGGATAATGATGATTTGAAAAAAGACAGTACGGATGATAATATAAATACTACACAGGCAGCTGAGAAGACGGAAAAAACAGAAACTCCTGACAGCAATTCTCCTGAGACAGAACCGATGGCTCAGAAACCTGTAAACAAAAATGACAGTGATAAAAAAAATCAAAGCAGAATAGATAAAGCAGAAGCGGCAGAGCTTGTTATGGATATCATGAAAAGAAGCAGTAAAAAGGGAAATACAGATGTTCAGCTGCAGGATATGATAGAGCTTCTGAAAACCGGCAAGGATAAAAAATAGATGGATGAGGTTGTTAAATATTGAGAAACTTGAAAGTGATTATGTCATACAGAGGTACTGCATATCATGGATTTCAGAAGCAGGAAAATGCCGTTACGGTTCAGGAAGTTGTGGAAAAATGCGTATCACGTGTACTTGATACAAAAACCGATATATCCGGTTGCTCGCGTACCGATACGGGTGTACATGCAAATGAATACTGCTTTTCACTCCATACTGACAGGGATATAAAAGAAAGAAATTTTATAAGAGGAGTAAACGGATATCTTCCGCAGGATATTTCAATATTGTCGTGTGAGGAAGTCAGTCAGGATTTCCACGCGAGATTTTCATGCAGGGCAAAGGAGTACATGTATCTGATACATAACAGCGAAAGCAGGAACCCGTTTGCCGAGGATCTGCAGTATCATTACAGAAGGCCGATGGATATTGAGCTTATGAATCAGGCAGCAGCTGATATTATAGGCACACATGATTTTAAAAGCTTTTGTTCGGCGCATAATGAAAAGGTTGATACTGTACGGACTATTTACAGTCTCAGCATTAAAAAACAAGAAGATTTGGTCAAAGTACTTGTAAAAGGTGATGGTTTTCTGTATAATATGGTTAGGATAATTATTGGGACACTGCTATGGGTAAATGAAGGAAAAATAAAACCGGACAGTATACCTGATATTATCAGGGCGGCCGACAGAAGATATGCGGGGAAAACAGCGCAGCCGCATGGATTGTATCTGAACCGTGTGTTTTATTGATATTTGCAGGAGGATAAAATGAAAGACGCAAATGTAACTGATTTTGCAGAAATTCGACGTATCAAGAGAAAACGGCGTAATATGCAGAAGTTTTTAGGGTTCATGGCAATACTTATAATTGCTCTCGGATTATATTTATCGAGAGAAAGATGGGTTCCGAATGTAAATTCAAAAAATACAGTCTTCAGTGATAATGAAATTTCAGGAGGAAACTTTCCTCTGAGTATAACGAACGGTATAAATTATCAGACATGCAGGTTCGGGGACAATTTTGTTCTTCTCAGTGATACGCGGTTTTATATATATTCAATTACAGGAGAGCTGCTGGAGACAAGACAGCATACATATTCAAACACTGTCCTCAAGCATTCATCAAGTAAGGCACTTGTATATGAACAGGGCGGAAGTCACTTTAAGGTTGAGGGAAAACGAAAAACCGTTTATGAAAAGAAAATAGATAATTCAATATGCATGGCAGCAATAAGCGATAAAGGATATGTTGCAGTAGTATCAACCTCTGATCAGTATGTTTGTGAACTGACAGTTTATGATTCAAAGGGCACTGTGATTTATTTCAGAGGCTGTGTAGAGCGTATAATGGATGTAGCATTCAACAAAGACAGTACAGGATGCTCGATTATTACAATAAATGCAAATGAAGGACAGATGGTATCAAAGGCAACAGCTCTGTCATTTGAATCAGATAAGGATTTATGGAAGACGGATGAGCTTGCTACATGCTGTATTTCAGCATATACTACAGATGACGGCGGACTTTTTGTATTTGGAGATACCCAGTGTGCATATTATAACAATAAAGGCGAATGCAAGCAGGGCTATGTATACGGAAGTACACTTATAGATGCCATGTTTGCAGAGAATAAGGCCGCAATGATATTTGAAAGCGAGGAACGCCGTAAAACAAGCCTTGTAATGATAGCAAGCCATAATTCCGATCCTGTTGAGATTACAATAGATAAAAACGTAAAATGCATATTTAACGAAAAGGATGCAGTTTATGTAATGACGGAAAATGCTGTTGAGGCATACAACTATAGCGGAAAGCTTATAAAATCAAAAGAGATTTCAGAAAATTATCGCGAATTTTATAAAATTGACAATTATATGCTTCTGCTTGGGTATAATAAAATTGATATGATGGAATTTGAGATAAAATAGAGGTGATTGCAAATGGACTTCATTATATGGGACATAATTTTTATAGCAATAATAGCATTATGCGTAATAACACATGCAAAAAAGGGATTTTCAAATATAATTTTTTCATTTGCCGCATATATGATTTCTGTGGCACTTGCTTTCGGTATTACAGAAACATCAGCAGATGGAATTTACAACTCCTATGCAAAGGATTCTGTAACGAGGTCGCTTACAGATACCCTGAGAAATTTCAGCGTGTCTGATGAGTTAAAAAGCTATTACCATGAGAAAACAGTGGGATTTGATATGTCAGATAAACAGGTAAGTGAAATTCTTAATTCCGGAGATAATATGGATTCTAAGCTCTCAGAACTTATAAATTCAACTCTTGGTTCAGATGTTTGTGATGAAAACGAGGCATATGAAGGACTTTACGATATACTGAACGAATCATTCCAGGAAAAAATATCTGAAAATCTTCCGCCTTGTGCCGGAAAATATTTCAGCTCATTTACCGCTAAAAATAAGGACAGCATGTTTGAACTGATAAATATCATTGCTAAAGATGACTACGAATCAGCTGCAGTATACATAGAGGAAAATTATATTCATAATCTTATTATTAAATTTATAAAAGTTATTATGTTTATATTTCTTTCTGTAATTTTTATAACATTATCTCAGGCTATTCTGAAAATAATAAGGAAAAAAACTTCATCAACTGCTTTGGGAAAAGCAGATTCAATAGCAGGCGGAGTTACAGGTGCACTGGTGGGTCTGACTTTTATGGTTATAATGGCATTCGTTGTAAAAATGATAATATACGCAGGATTTACAGGTGCTGTTATCAATGAAGAAGCAATAAACAGTTCAATAATTTTCAGACATTTCTACAAACTCGATAATATTTTGGTAAAATAAATTATAAAAATGCGGTAATGCTTTAATTGTGATACATAATCAATAATTTGCATAGCCGAAAAAGTGGAGGTAAATATGGTTTTATGTAGTAGATGTAAAAAGAGGCCGGCTGTTGTGTTTATAACAGCTATGCAGGGAGAAACTCAAAAGAACGAGGGGCTTTGCATGTTATGCGCAAAAGAAATGAAAATACCGCAGGTAACTGATTATATGAACCAGCTTGGTATATCAGATGATGATATCGAGCAGATTTCTGATCAGATGATGGATCTGGTTGACGGTGATGTGTTTGAACATGGCGGCTCAAGTACTCTGCCTCCGTTTATTCAGGAGATGATAAACAACAATGGCGGTGATGATACAAAGGGAAACAAGGGGCTGGGCTCAATATTCGGCGGGAATTTTGATAAGAAAAAAACAAATGACACAAAGAAAAAAGAAAAGAAGCTCAAATTCCTTGAAAACTACTGTACAAATTTAAGTCAGAAAGCCATGGATGGAAATATAGATCTTATAGTAGGAAGAGATAAGGAAATATCAAGAGTTATTCAGATACTTTCAAGAAGAACAAAAAACAATCCTTGTCTTATAGGTGAACCTGGTGTAGGTAAGACGGCTATTGCAGAGGGAATAGCACAGAGAATAGAAAACGGTAATGTTCCTTATAACCTTAAAGATAAAAAAGTATATCTGCTTGATCTTACAGCCCTTGTTGCAGGAACACAGTTCAGGGGTCAGTTTGAAAGCCGTGTAAAGGGTCTTGTAGATGAAGTAAAGGCAGAGAAAAACATCATACTTTTCATTGATGAGGTGCATAACCTTGTAGGAACAGGTGATTCCGAAGGCTCGATGAATGCTGCAAATATCCTTAAACCTGCTCTTTCAAGAGGAGAGGTTCAGGTTGTAGGTGCTACGACATTTACCGAGTACAGAAAATACATTGAAAAAGACAGTGCACTGGAAAGACGTTTTCAGCCTGTTTCTGTAAATGAACCGACAATAGAGGAAACATTTGATATTTTAAAGGGAATAAAAAATTATTATGAGGATTTTCACAGGGTAAAGATTACTGATGAGCTGCTGAGATCATGTGCGGTTTTATCAGAAAGATATATAAACGACAGATTTCTGCCTGATAAGGCTATAGATCTTCTTGATGAGAGCTGTGCATGTACCAGTATAGAAAGCACTGTTCTGAGGGAATACGATCTGCTTACACAGAAGCTTGATGAGCTTACCCAAAAAGAAAAAGATATAGAGGATTCAAATGAGCCTGATTTTCAGATGCTTGCTGAAATAAAAAGCGATATTATAAGGTGCAAAGAAGATATTCAGGCAGCCGAGGAAAAGAAAGACAAGGTTTATGTAAGTGAGGAAAATCTTGCAAGAGTTATAGAGCTCTGGACAGGAATACCGGCAAATAAAATTGCAGAAACAGAGTTCAGAAAAATAGCCGATATTGAATCAAAGCTTAAAAAGAAGATAATAGGCCAGGATGAAGCTGTATCTGTACTTGCAAAGGCAATAAAAAGAACAAGAGTGCAGCTCTCAAAACGCCGCAGACCGGCATCGTTTATATTTGTAGGACCAACAGGTGTCGGAAAAACAGAGCTTGTAAAGGTTCTTGCAGAGGAGCTGTTTGATTCGACCGAGCCTCTCATCAGACTTGACATGACTGAGTTTATGGAAAAGCATGCAGTTTCAAGACTTATAGGTTCACCTCCGGGATATGTAGGCTATGATGAAGCAGGACAGCTCACGGAAAAGGTAAGAAGAAAGCCGTATTCAGTAATATTATTTGATGAAATTGAAAAGGCACATCCTGATGTAATGAATATACTTCTTCAGATACTTGACGAAGGAAAGCTCGATGATGCACAGGGCAGATCGGTAAGCTTTGAAAACACAATAATTGCGCTTACATCAAATGCCGGATCGATTGATAAGTCAACCGGTGTGGGATTCAATAAAACAGAAGAACAGATTTCATCAGACAAAGCAATCAAGGGCCTGAGAGAATTCCTGAGACCTGAATTTATAAGCCGTATTGATGAAATAGTAGTGTTCAAGCCGCTTGGCAAGGACTCATATGCAAAAATTGCAGGGCTTATGATAGACGAAATGAAAGAACCGCTCAAGGAAAAAGGTATTGAGCTTGAATATGACGAGGAAATACTTAAAATAATTGCAGATAAGTCATATGATCAGAAGTTTGGTGCACGAGATATCAGGAAGGTTATCCGTACTGATGTTGAGGACAAAATAGCTTCAGAAATAATTGAAAACCCTGAAAAGCAGATAAGCAAAATGACAATAACATCCGATGACGGTAAAATTATAGTAAATATAGAAGAATAATAAACAAAGACATCCTGTGTAGCATAATAGCTATCAGGGTGTTTTGTTTATTGTTAATAAAAACGGTAGACATTTATAGTATTAATGTGATATAATGTAGAAAAGAGGAGGCTGTATAAATCTGTGATTTATCATTATCGTTTAATGCTAATACGAAGGGGGGTCAGAAATGAACATTTCAAAAGTAAAATATTTAAATGCATGTCGTAAAGATATAAATTCTAACACAGAAATTCGGGAGCTTATAATAAAAGCGCTTGATAAACTTAAAAGCAAAATTCTGCAATATGACAGTCAGGGAATTACTTTTGACAAAATATTAAACGATGAATCAGTAAAATATGATAAACACGGGGATGCATATACATTTAAGTTTCATGGACGGAATAATGCGCAGCTAAGACTTTTGTACTCATGCGTAATCAAACACAGCACTTTATTTCTCATAGTAATTGACTATCATATTAAACGCAGAAACGAAAAAAAATCATACATAATTGATTTTGCATATGCAAAGGACATAAACGTTGAAGCTCTTGTTGACACTTCAGAAGAAATAACCGTCTGAACAAAAGGCACCCTTACTATTAAATATTGTAAGGGCGCCTTTCCGTTGCTTTTTATCCATACCATAAAGTGATGCAGATATATGACCGAAGGTCAGAGGTGCGACCGCAAAGCATGATCGACTCATGCTGAGTCGAAATCTCTTGCTGAATATTAACCCTTTGAAAATAAAACAATAAAAAAATAAAAAAAAAATTAAAAAAGGGGTTGACATTTGTTTCGTTATATGATAAAATAATAAAGCCGAAAGGGAACAGATACAAAACAATATGCGGGTGTAGTTCAGTGGTAGAATTCCAGCCTTCCAAGCTGGTTATGTGGGTTCGATTCCCATCACCCGCTTCAACAAAAAAGTTGAACTTAACTCCTTTAAAAGGGAGCTAATTTTTTGTAGCTTCTTACTTGCATCTTTAACTCAGTTGGATAGAGTAACTGCCTTCTAAGCAGTAAGCCGCTGGTTCGAATCCAGCAAGATGCATTATATGGTGGGTATAGCGTAGTTGGTTAACGCGTCAGTTTGTGGCACTGAAGACCATGGGTTCGAATCCCATTATCCACCTTCATCAGAATGCCTGTAAGTATATTACTTACAGGCATTCTTCGTTTATTTACGGTAAAAAAATTTATAAAGACGAAGATGATATGATCATTATGAATTACTTTCGTACTAAACGCAATACTTCCCCCATGGGGAAGTATCTGTTGGATTAATTTATGCTCTGTTTACTTTGAAAACTCACTCCTTAGGTAAAAAATTAAACATCAATTAAAATATCGTAATTTTAGGAATGAAATGATATAATAATGGAAAATAATATTTATAAGGAGATGTGTTTACGAGTAAAATAAAAAATAATCATTTTCGGAAAATTACAAAGGGAAAAACACTTACAACAGATGCTGATGGAAACTACACTACAGAAGAAGTGCTAGTCCTGAGTAAAATATCAATTAGGCAATAACGTAAATAATGCAAATGAGTATATATCACAATATTTAAAAAAAGAATCCTTTTTTAACCTATAATGTTTTATTTACTCTTTGAGTATACTGAAAGATCATGCTCTTTTATTATACGTCCTTCTCTGAGCAGATCTGTCAGCTTAGGGGCATCTGAATTAGCAATTGCTTCTCTGTATTTTGTAAGGTTACTGATAAGAGTGTCAAGCTCGTTAAGAAGTGGCTCTTGGTTCTGCATAAACAGATCACTCCACATGTTCTCGTTTACAGTAGCAATCCTTGTCATATCCTGAAAGCTACCGGCAGTAAAACCTGACTCGTTTTCTATTGACGGACTTTTTACATATGCACTTGAAACGATATGAGCAAGCTGTGATGTGTATGCTATTGTCCTGTCGTGTTCCACAGGGGATGTTGTGATTATTTTTCCGAATCCGATTTCAAGTGCGATGCTTTTTACCGTTTCAAGTGCTACGGTATCTGTGCTGTCTGTAGGGGTTACAATAAAGCTTGCATTATCAAAGAGATTTTCCAGGGAGTTATCATATCCGCCGAATTCACGTCCTGCCATAGGGTGTGTTCCGACATAGTTTATTTTATATGGTTTTGTTATTTCTGACATCTGTGCAGAAATATTTCCTTTGACACCGCATACGTCTGCAATAACTGAATTTTCTTTGAAGTGTGTTATGTTTTCTTTCAGAAAATTTACAGAAGCAGTAGGATGCAGACAAATAAATGTCAAATCAGCCCTGCTAAAGTTCTCAGGAGACAGTACGGAAATTATTGAACCGTCATTAAGGGCCTTTTTCGATACAGTATTGTCTTTATC
>JAEWXO010000082.1 GCA_023458875.1 Bacillota bacterium
ATCTTGCAGTTATGTCTTACGTAGGAACAGCTAAGAAACATGGTAAAAATGCTTTTCAGGCAATTCTTAATGTCTTTGAAGGCAATGTGTTTTATGCCCTTGAAGACTGAAGTCCTGAACAGTTACGATTTATTTAGTTATTCAACAAACAAAGAAAATATTTTTTATATGACAACATGCGGTGAATTATTGCAATATCTTATGGCTACTTCAGGAACAAAATTTGTTGATTTAGAAAATAAAATTGCCATGTTTGAAAGTGATGATTTTAAATCACTTTTAGAATTTTGTAAGAAAAACGGAACTATTGAAGATGTTTACGATGATTTGAAAGCAAATGAGAGTTTTAAAAATAACAAATGTGCTTTAGCAATAAAAAATATAATTAATTTCAGCTATTACAATATTTTAGAAAAAGGAGTCCTGTGTGATGATATGGCTCTTAAAGGGATTTCATCTGATGGTTGTAATGATGTAGCAATTGGATACATAAATGATTTCTCAATATTGAAGGAATCTCAGCATAAAGAAGAAGCATGGAAAATTATTAGAGAATTTTTACTTGATGAATATCAGGATAGTTTAACAAATGAAGGTTCCATGGGATTTCCGGTTAAACGTTCTTCAATTGAAAAAGCATTAAACAGTGCTAAAAATACTGATGATGAATTATTACAACAATGGATTAATGGTGATGAAATAATAAATATTGGTGTTATAAGTGATGAAACTGCTGAAAAAATAATAAATCTTATTGAAACAACTACTTTGAAATATAAAATTGACGCAAAAGTGTACTCTATTATCGAATCTGAAGCAAATTTATTTTTTACAAATTCTCAAAGTGTTGAAGAAACTTCAGCAGCAATTCAAAATAAAGTTTCATTGTATTTGAATGAACGTAGATAAGCATATTTATAAATAAAATCAAGAGTATAATCTGGAAGTGTAATTATTTTTTGGGTTTAACAAACTTATCGGAGGTATGTTTTTATGATTGGTAAATGTCCAGATTTTCAAAATAAAATATCATTTGACAACTATGTTTATTATAAGATGATTCATAAAAAAATAAAATATAATAGTGGTACAGTGATGATATTAGAAATACTATATATGTTTGAAACATTTTTATTCTATTGGTCTGAGTTAAAATCACTTTTCATGCCTGCATTTTTAGTAATACTTATAAAAAATATTTTTATAATCCTGTATCCAAAAAAACGCAAGGCGTTAATATCACTGCTAACGGATACAACGGCAATAATTATTATGTTGGTACAGGGATTATATCTTCAGAATGGATTTGATTTATTTAATGCATTTACAATAAATGTGCTTTATTATCCGATTGTTTTTGTTCATATCATAAGCATTAAAAATGAGTATATAGATGAATCATTATCACAGCTTTTAGATTATCCATACTTTTCCCTTGACAGATATACTCCGGATGAAAAGGCAGAATATACAGAATTTAATGACGACATAAATGATAAGCTTCTGAAAACTGCTATAATTGATATTACAACAAACAATAACTCAAAAAAGCTTAGAATAGCTAAATATTGCACATGTATAGCGATCCTTATAAGCTTAGTATTCTTTTTAATTTCACAGTCCGCATTGATAAAAATTAAAAATACAGATAAGTTTTCATTTGATAATTATACACAAGGTCAGTATATTAATGTTGATATTATACCTGATACAATGCAGGACGCTGTAGTGACAGATACAAAAAAAGAATTCTGGGCAAAGATCAGTGATAGTGATTATTATATTTATGTGAAATGTAAAGAAAATACTTATGAAGAACTGACAAAAGAAAAAACAGCAAATATTAAAGGCAAGGTTGTCTTTGGTAAAAAAGGTGAAATAAGAAATGCTACATTATCTCAGTCAGTGTTCAACGAGGCATATGCGTTTATTACTGACAAACAGAAGGAATATATTGACTCAATATCGGACTGCAATATGTATATTGATATGATTGATGAAAAATTAAAATCAAATACTATATTTTATTCCTTGATATTAATGCTTGCATTTTTTGCTTTATATCTGCTTTTAATTATTGTTCCCAGAAAAAAACGATAATCTGAAATACAAAAGCTTCGTTTTGCAATACAGCATTACGAAGCTTTTTTAGAGTCTGAATATCCAACCGTTTAAATGCTAATAATATCCATAAGAAAAGTATGGAGGTAATTGGTATGAAAACAACAAGAACACACAGTTTGGACGAAAAAGAAATGGAACTTGTAAAGCTTCTGATGGCAGACTTTCAGAGCACAGGATATGAAGAGGGTGCGGACGTTTTTCTGCCTTCTCCCCAGAGAATCGTAAAGTCCTGAGAGAGCTTCATATCCCAACTGCAGCGACGGATACTACACTAAGAGATAACTCATATCATAATATTCTTTCAAATCTTTGAGATATGTAAATCCATGAATGAAATGTATGATTGAAATCACGTATATTGCAACGGCATTCTGGGCATTGAAGCATGCTTTGAGCAAATCGAGTACTTTTTCAGTATATGCAAGTGTTATTGCATATTCACCATAATCGATCGTTGTTATATCCGCATCACAGGTATATGAATTATTGGGTACAAACCCGATTCCTTCTTTTATGGATCCAATTAATTTTCCCATTTTCGTGCGTGCTTGAAATGTTAACTGATAATGTAGTCATTCGTAGAGTATACCTAAAAAATCAAACTGTCGTGATTAGTATAATTTTATCGCCAAAGTATATACTACAGATGAGGTGATTTTTATGTCAAAAGATAGTCAGCTTGATCCCAAAGATGTACGCAAAATGAAGTCCGACGGCGGTCCTACTATGGCGGAAAGTGCATTGGATGGGGAAAGCAGAAACAATAAAAAGCAGTCTGGAAACAGACATAAGCCAGGTAATGATAAAACGAAGTCATAAGGATGGTTTGATATGGATAATAATAAAAACAGGATGAAAGACCGCCCTAAAAGCAATCCGGAACTCAGAAAAATGAAGCCAAAAGAAAATTCTGATGTCGGTATTATAAACGGTAAAAAACCGGTTTGCATCCTAGCGAACATGAGAAAAACATGTAGGATGAAATATGAATCAGATGCTCTATAATGTCTCAGGTATTCAGAATAAAGAGCAAAAGACCCATATTAAAAATTCACTGAATTAAATTTTCAAGCCTAAGGGTAGTCCTTAGGCTTGTTATCTGTAATAACGAGAGTGTATAATAAAATGTGTAAGTTATCAATAAATTTCAATAAAAAACCTATGCACTTTATTTTTGTATAAAAGTGTGATATAATCAAATGAAAGGAATAAAAAGGATTATAAATAATACACTTATGGCACCACAAAAAAACAAACACTGTAAAACAAAAACTAAGGCACAGAGAAATGGGCAGAAGAAATCCAGTTGAAAAAAATTTTTTTGTATGATATAATAATCAGGAGTATTGTTTATACTTTATATAACTTAGGCAATATGCCTCCGGCCTCTAAGGCTGATTGTGTATATCCACATTCAGTAGGAGCTGTGTCCCATATTGAATGGAAATGTTCATCTGCGAGGCACATTTCCATGTTAAAAATGGTGAAAGTTCCTTGTTTAAAAAAATTTCAGCTGGATATAATTGATCAATTTGATATGTCGGTTGAACAAGAATGGAGTTAAGTATGAAAAAAATAAGAAATTTATTATTGACATTTATAGCGGTTTCAGCATTTTCATTAAATTTAATTAATTCGGCAAGCGTAAAAGCGGCGACAAAGGAGGATGTTATTGCGGCGGCAAAGGCAGCCGGAATACCTGATACTTATATTCAGAACGGCAAAAATCTTCTTGAAACATCTTCATACAGTCCGGAGGACTACGATAACATAATAGCTAAGATAAAAGAATACAGCGGTAATTCAAATGATGGTGTCAAAGATTTTCTTGATGATGCAAGCGACGCGGTTGTACCACCACAGACACAGCCGGCTGTAACGACCGAAGCTGGCAGTCAGATACAGCCTGCAGGAAATACAGCAGGTAATCCTGTTTCAGCTCCTGCGCCGGCCGGAAATCATTCACCGGTGATATCAGGGATCATTGACAAGTATTCATCTATGACTCCTGAGGAGAGAAAAGAGTATATTGAAGGTATGACAGCAGCGGAGAAAAACGAGATAATTAAAAATCTTGATAAAGATAAGCAGCTTGAAATTATAAACAGTCTTATCGATGCAGGCTCCGAATTCGGAATGAACATTGCAGTTGATGATCTTACAGACAATAAACTGACATACAGCGTACGTGATAATGACGGTCAGATAGTTGATATTTCTTCAGTAGGAATTGTTATCGGCGATACCGGAAAAGATTATACGGCGTTCATACTTATTGCGGCGTCTGTTATTGTCATGTCCTCTGCGGGTATAGCTGTATTTGCAGCTATGCAGAAAAAGGCATTCGGTATACAGTCAGATAACGGAAGGGACAATTAAAAATAATGAGTAAAAACAATGGTGAAGAAAAAAACAGCAGACCTACTCAGAAACCGGTTCTTATTATTACACCGGTTCTGGTCTTTCTCATATGTACAGCGCTTACAGCCATAATAGGAATAGTACCGTATAACAAAATGACAACGTACCTTAAAATTGCTTTCAGTGACAAGCTCAAATCAACATCTGTTGCGTCTGAAAATATTTCAGCTGATTCTCCGATAATCAGTTTTGATAAAAACCGTTCTGAAAATGTCAGTAAAGAGGGTGAAGTGGTATATCCTAAATTCGGTGAACAATATGCTACATTATCATGCGATGCAATAAAGCTTTATGTTCCTGTTTACTGGGGAAGTGACAGTAAGCTTCTTGAAAAAGGAGCATGTCAGAATTCGGGTTCGGTTGTAATAGGCAAGACCGGAAATGTCGTAATAGATGCACATGTAAATACCTTTTTTGCGGATCTTGATAAGCTTAAAGAGGGGGATGAGGTAGTGCTCAATACCTCATACGGTGAGTTCAGGTATAAGGTTACGAAGCAGATCACATTTTCCAAAACGGATAAAACATACGTTTTACCTTCAGATACAGACAAGCTTACACTTTACACATGTGTTATGCAGGTTTTAGGTTCTTCTGACCAGAGAATCGGTGTAATTTGTGAACCGGTTGACAAGGCTTTTTACAATTGATGATTGAGGAGAATTAAAAAAATGCATAAATTAAGAAATTACGTTCTTTGTATAATTACAACCATATTACTGTTTTTTGTATTGATGGCAGGACAGGCTGTTGTGTTTACAAAGGTTTCCGTACTTGAAATTGACACATATACGGATGTTATTGAAAAAAATAATGTTACGGATAAGGTGTATTCACAGATAGAATCAAATTATAAATCAGAAGCAAATGCCACAGGAATACCTGCAAATGTATATACAGATGCATTTACAAAGGAAAATGCCCGGAATATAATACTTGACCGTGTTCAGAATGCTTTCAGCTATATCAACGGAAAATCAGACAGTCTTGAATATTCATCAGGCGAGCTTGGTAATCTCAAAGGCTCGGTTACAGGATTTCTGAGTGATTATGCCGATTCGATAAATCACCCAAAGGATGATGCATATAATGCAAAGGTAAAGTCCGTGTACTCAGATGCAGAATCATATATTCTTGATACGGCAGATGTCTATCAGTTTTCAAAAATAGAAAAAGCCGGATATCTTTCAAAAATGAAAAAAGCTGTAAAATATATTGATACCGCACTTATTGCGACAGCCGGTGCAGGAGTCGTTTTACTGCTGGTCCTTATAGCCGCAAACAGAAAAAATATTAAAAACTGTATGTACTGGCTGAGCATTGCCATAGGCTCATCGTCAATTCTTTATCTCGGAGTATGTGTTTATATTAAAGCGACAGATTATTTTAACAGCTTTGCTATAAAGGCACCACATATTTTTTCAGCGATGACAGGGCTTTTCAATAAATTTACCGATCAGTTCATCATGGTCAATTCCATACTTCTCGGGTTAAGTATTATTCTGACTGTTGCTTATATATTCGGAGGCAAAGATAAGAACTATAATATTCAGAAAAAAGAATCGTCAGAGTAACTGCTCAGACATAAAAATATAAAAACCATTATAATATACAAATATAAATTAAGTATATGTAATATCGTCACAGTGTTGCATAAACTTAATTTTTTTGCTTTACATCCCATATAATTAAAGCTTATAATAATATTATTAAGTTAAAAATGAGAGGAAAGTAATTGATGACCAGAAATTCAGATCAATTAAAATCAGACATAAAGAAAATTAAATCAAGAATAGCAGCCGGTTTATTTGCGTTTTTATTATTTGCATCATATGGCGCTGCCGGCGTTAATCAGAATGTTATTTATGCCGGTGAAATGCTGGGACAGACGGACTTTGATGACGGAGTAGGTCTTCCATGGCATATCTGTGAATCGGAAACCGGAAAAATGGACTATGAAATTTCAGGCGGAAAATACAAAATAACAATTGTAAATCCGGGTGGACGTTCAAACAAAGGTGAGGACAGATGGGACTGTCAGTTCAGACACAGGGGACTGAAAATAGTTGCAGGACATTCATATGAAATTTCATATGAGATGACTGCAAGCAAAGCAGGACAGTACTATACAAAAATAGGCAATCTTGACGGAGATGTTGAGATATGGCACAGCAATACAAACGAAAGTGATTTCGGTTCAAACTGGGGACTTATTCCGATAAGTGCAAATGAAACAAAGAAGGTTAAAATGACATTTACGCCATCACAGAGCCTTGATGTAGCAGAATGGGCATTTCACCTTGGTGGTGACGGCCAATATACAAACGGAGGATGCTTTCCTGCCGGAACGGTTATAACATTTGACAATATGTCTCTTGTAGACAAAACAAGCAATGAAAACGATTATAAGGCAGAGGAAATCGAAGAATCTGCAGGAATAAACGCAAATCAGCTTGGATATTTCCCTTCATATGCGAAAAAAGCCACTCTTGTATCAGATGAGTCAGACAGTGTTGATTTTGATCTGTGTAATAGTGACGGAGATGTTGTGTACTCAGGAAAAACTATTCCGATGGGATACGATGATGATTCGGACAGAGACGTTCATATTATTGATTTTTCGGAATTCGATGAAGAGGGAGACGGCTATTATCTGAAGGCAGGAGAATCTCAGAGTCACCCGTTTTCAATAAAAAATCAGATATATGCAGATTTGCTTTACGATTCACTTAATTATTTTTATCAGAACAGAAGCGGTGAAGATATTCTGAGTGAGTACATATCATCAGGTGATGCAGACAAGCTCGCAAGGGCGGCAGGTCATAGTCCCGATAATGCAAAAACCGATCAGGTATGGGGCTACAGCGATAGTTATTCTCTTGATGTTACAGGCGGCTGGTATGATGCCGGAGATCACGGAAAATATGTTGTAAACGGTGGTATTTCACTCTGGACTATGCAGAACCAGTATGAAAGATCAACATATATAAAGGATGCAGATGCTGATCTGTACGGCGATGGCGCTCTGAATATTCCTGAAAGCGGAAACGATATACCTGATCTTCTTGATGAATCAAGAGTTGAGCTTGAATGGATGATGTCCATGATGGTTCCTGATAATTATAAATATGCAGGTATGGTACACCACAAGGTTCATGATATAAAATGGACAGGTCTTGCGCTGGCTCCGGCCGATGATACATTGGAACGCATAATAAAACCGCCTACTACTTCAGCAACGCTGAATATGGCGGCGTGTGCAGCTCAGGGATATCGTATCTGGAAGGAATCTGACCCCGATTTTGCTGACGAATGTCTTGAAAATGCCGAAAAGGCCTACAATGCAGCGAAAAAGAATCCTGCAATGTATGCACCTCTTACTGAAGCAGATGGCGGAGGAGGAGCTTATGGAGACGATAACGTTTACGATGAATTTTACTGGGCAGCAACAGAGCTTTATCTTGCAACCGAAAATTCAGACTACTATGATGATCTGAAAAAATCCGATTATTATCTTAAAATAAACACCTCACTTTCAGGGGGAGAGGATATTGATTCTGTAGGAAGCTTTAACTGGGGTAATGTTTCGGCACTCGGAAACATGTCAATTGCTCTGGTACAGGACGGATTTTCAGATGATGAGATAAAGACTCTAACAGAAAGCTTTTCAGATGCTTCAGAATTCTATATAGATCTTGAAGATTCTCAGGGATATGGAGTACCTCTGAAAACCTCAACCATAAACTCAGAATCCGGAATAATTCAGGGATATCCATGGGGTTCAAACTCATTTGTTGTAAATTCAGCGATTATAATGTCATATGCATATGATCTTACAGGTGACCAGAAGCATTTTAACGGCGCTGTAAGTGCAATGGACTATTTAATGGGACGAAATCCGCTGGATTACTGTTACGTTACAGGCTATGGAACAAAGTCAGTAAAAAATCCTCATCATCGCTGGTGGGCAAACCAGATAGACGATGAATTTCCTTCAGCACCGGATGGCGTACTTTGCGGAGGACCTAATTCCGGACTTGAGGATCCATGGGTAAAGGGACTTGGCTGGAGTGCAGGAGAAAAAGCGCCGCAGCTTTGTTATGTAGATCATATAGAATCATGGTCAACAAATGAATGTACTATTAACTGGAATGCGCCTCTTGCATGGATGGCAGGCTATATGACAACTGATGCAGAAAGAAAAGTATCAGTGGCATTGGAAGATGATGATGCAAAGGTTACTAAAAAACAGGATAATAAATCCAAGAAAACCAAGACAGCTGAAAAGTCAGATGATAAATCAGATAAATCAACCGAAGATGGCAATGAAAAGGGTATAGTGCAAAAGGTAAAGGACATTCTTGCGCTTATAGGCGCAGGCGTTATAGGTCTTCTTACCATTATAGGCTTTATAAGCGTGATAAGGGGTATCATAAAGCTGATTAAAAAATCTAAATCTTCAGACGGAAAATGATAAACCTGTCTGTATGAAAACGGGCAATCTCTTTATTTGAATGGAGAATTTAAATTGGATAAATACCAGATACTAAAAAAGCATTTTGGACATTCGGAATTCCGTGAAGGGCAGGAGGCACTTATCGACAATATTCTTTCAGGCAGGGACGTGCTGGGAATAATGCCGACAGGTGCAGGAAAATCAGTCTGTTATCAGGTACCTGCATTGTTGATGGATGGTATTACTCTCGTTATTTCACCGCTTATCTCACTTATGCATGATCAGGTCGTATCGCTTATCGAGTCAGGCATAAGTGCGGCATATATAAACAGCTCACTGACTTCTGCACAGTATTTCAGAACAATTGACAAAGCCAGAAATTCCGGGTATAAGATAATATATGTCGCGCCTGAGAGGCTTTCAGCTGATGATTTTGTAAAGCTGTCTGAGGATGTACATATTTCCATGATAACCGTTGACGAGGCACACTGTGTTTCTCAATGGGGACAGGATTTCAGACCAAGCTATCTTAAAATATCGGAATTTATGCAGAAGCTTTCATACAGACCGGTTCTGAGCGCGTTTACTGCAACGGCAACTCAGGAGGTACGCGACGATATAAGCCTTATTTTAGGACAGAAGGATCCGTTTGTCATTACAACAGGCTTTGACAGAAAAAACTTAAGATTTGCGGTTGAACGTCCGAAAAGCAAGGACGGTGCACTGCTTGAACTGATAAAGAAAAACAGTGACAAATGCGGAATCATATACTGTTCAACACGAAAATATGTTGAACAGGTATGCGGTACGCTTCAGGAATATGGTTTTAATGCAACAAGATATCATGCCGGCCTTAGTGATGAAGAGCGTCATCAGAATCAGGAGGATTTTATCTACGACAGGAAAACTGTAATGGTGGCTACAAATGCATTCGGCATGGGAATAGACAAATCAAACGTTTCATATGTTATCCACTACAACATGCCAAAAAATCTTGAAAGCTATTATCAGGAAGCAGGAAGGGCAGGACGTGACGGAGAAGATGCAGAATGTACTATTCTGTACAGCGGTCAGGATGTAAGACTTAATCAGTTTCTCATTGAAAACGGAGATGAAATAAATGAAGATCTGACTGATGATATGAGACAGTCTGTAAAGGAAAAGGACAGAGAACGTCTGAAACTGATGACATTTTACTGCACTACAAATGAATGCCTTAGAGAATATATTCTGAGGTATTTTGGTGAAAAATCATCTTCGTTCTGCGGCAACTGCGGAAACTGCAGTACAAATTTTGAGACAGTTGATATTACAACAGAAGCGCAGAAAATAGTTTCGTGTGTCTACAGAATAGCACAGCGTAAAAGAAGCTTCGGAAGAATAATGATCGCTGACATTCTGCATGGAAGTAAGAACAGTAAAATTATATCTCAGGGCTTTGATACAATTTCAACATATGGTATTATGTCGGATGTTCCCACACACAGAATATGCTCAATGATAGATTACCTTATAGAGAAAAATTATCTTATTCTTTCAAATGACGAGTATTCAGTAGTAAAGCTTTCGGCGTTGTCATCAGAGATAATCCGTGATAAAAAAAAGATAACCATGAAGCTTCCTAAAAACGCAAGACCGGTTGCTGCTTCATCAAAGGAATCAAATACCGAATACGATGTAAATACCGATTTGTTTATGCAGCTTAAGACTCTGAGAAATAAACTTGCCTCAGAAGCACATGTTCCTGCATATATTATTTTTGCAGATGCAGCATTGCGTGATATGTGCCGTAAAATGCCCAGAACAAAGGAAGAATTTCTTAACGTATCAGGTGTAGGAGATGTAAAGGCAGATAAATATGCAGATCAGTTTACGGAGATAATAAGGGAATTTTAAGCAGTGAAATATGATAACTGATTTGTAACTTTACATGGCATGGATTAATCTACAAAAAAGAAATATATTTATTCTTATAAACAGAAAGGCTGATTCTGAGAAGATATACTTAAGAAGACTTATGATATTTATCAGACTATGATCTTGTAAGATACAAACCGTATAAGCCTGTGAACACAGACGAAACTAAAGAAATAAATGGGTAAACACTGGTTTATGTGAGTATCCCAGACAATCAAAAAAAGAGCTTGTGTCTGAAACACAGGCTCTTTTTATCTGAATATTATTCAAGGATCTCAAATGTAACATTGTTTTCTGTTACATATTTGTGTGTTTTTGAATCCTTTTTGCAATATATTTTTACTTTTGGACAATCACAAAAACAGTAAAGGCCAATTTCTGTTTCATTTCCGTAAACAGTAATACTTTCGAGATTCTTGCAGCCACCAAAACAAGTCATTCCCATGTATGTAATATTACTATGTACATCAACTGTTTTAATTTTATTACAGCAGGTAAATGCTGAATCATCTATACGTTCTACTGTATATCCGTCTATGGTTTCAGGAATTATTATATTTTCATCATCTCCGTTGTACTTAGTTATGAAAACAACATTCTCTGAATTGTGTTTCATAATATAATATTCATATCCATCATCATTTGTAAATTTTTCAGGCTGATCTTTTGGAACATAAACTTCTCCACTACGTTCACCTAAACCCTGTTCTTTAGCAAGACCGAATAAATATCTGTTATATATAAGTAATACAGCAGATGAAATAAAAATAATCAATACAATAATCAATATTATTTTTTTGCCTAATAATTTACTTTTCATAAATTCTCCCTTCTGATATATTGAGTACTGTGTCACACAACTCAGTCAGATCTTCTTTATGATGTGTTGCAATAATGATTAATGAATTTTTTGATTTTTCTTCTTTTAGTATGTTATATATAAGATTTACACCTGTATCGTCTAATGCGTTGGTTGGTTCGTCAAGCAGAATAATTCTTGGAGATTCAAAAATAGCCTGTGCGATATTTAAACGCTGTTTCATACCAAGTGAATATTTTTTTACTTTCAGATCAGAATCAAGACCTACCCTTTTTAAGCTTGTAATAATATCTTGGTTAGTAGCACTTTTTTTTATCTTAGATAATATTTTAAGATTATCAAATGCATTATACTGAGGAAGTAGCTGTTGATTTTCTATAACAATTCCTATGCTTGGAGGAACAGTAATATCTTTATGAAGAACCTTATTATCAATTGTAATCTCTCCTTTATCGGGTATAATAAGACCCGCGATAGCACGGATGAGCATGGTTTTTCCTGAACCATTTTTACCATATAATCCGTAAATATGACCATATTCAAAGTTGTAACTGATGTCGTTGAGTACAACTCTGGAACCTAAAGTTTTGTTTACGTTTTTTAAATTTACCATCTGTTTTAAATCCTCCTAAAAGATATCTTTTCTTCTGAAAATAATCGCATTGCAGGTTAAAAGGTAACTGTTCAGGACTTCAGTCTTCAAGGGCATAAAACACATTGCCTTCAAAGACATTAAGAATTGCCTGAAAAGCATTTTTACCATGTTTCTTAGCTGTTCCTACGTAAGACATA
>JAEWXO010000083.1 GCA_023458875.1 Bacillota bacterium
ATAGATTGAGATTGACATCTCCGGAAGGGGGTGTCATTCTGCTTTATGAGGCCCTTGACAAAATACAGTGCCTACCGATGACAAAATACGTTCACTTTTGGACGACAGAATAGGTGGTCTCTAACAGCTATGATTTCACCTTTGCACATTCATTTATTATTTTTCTGTTTTCTTTATCGATACGGAGCGGAACACCTGAGAAATTAATAAGCACACCATCACATTTATCAGACATTTTCATAAGATCATTATATCCTACCACAGCTGCATTCCATTCAGCCTTTGAATACATTTTGACAAATTCATCCCAGTCGGTAAATGCCGGAACCCATCTTGTATTATCCTTTTCATTTGTAATATACGCCATCTGCATTTTTTCCGAAGGAGCGATCTTTGCTGTTTCTCCGTTTCCGAGTATTCTTCCTTCAAGCTTTACAGGAACAAGTAACCGTGCTGAAGGAATACATTCAATCATATTGTTCTCAAGCTTTTTTAAAAACTCCTGTTTTCCATAATAAAAAGAAGTACTGTAAAAATTCTGGAAAAAACTTATCATAGCAAGGTTAAGCTCCGGATTAATTAACGGACGTTCATCTTCCGGGGTATCTTCCGGCACAGCCTCGCTGAGGAGATCTTTTCTGTAAACAATAACATTGTAGTATCCGTTATCAACAAGTAGTCTTTCGATTCCTAGCCTGTAAAACTGATAAAATTCCGATATGAATTCTTCTTTTTCTATCTTTTTTATTCTCAGCGTTATCATCTGCTTCATATAATGCTCTACAGCTTGCTGCGCATATTCTTCGGTTGAAAATATCCATGCGCTTCCTTTTTCATCGACATGAGGATAATTAGTGACAAGGCTGTACGCAACATATAACTTATCAGCCAAAGCTATTTTTGCAAGTATAGCTTTAAATACTGAAACCAGCATCTCATCGTCATTTTCATCTTTTATACCGTTTTTAATTTTCATATTTATTGAAAAATATATGTAGATAATCTCCTGAAGATCAAGTCCAATAAGATTGTCAGGCTTCAGGTTATATGATCTCAGATATAGCTCCTGAAGTTCACTTTTTCTTTGATCTGTCATCTTATTTCTCCTTTTTGTCGTTATTTTTTATAATACATACTGATATTTTATTTATATAATCTGTTTTGTTAATTATATTTTATTTATCAGTAAAAAAACCTATATTTTTATTATACCTTAGAATTTACTACATTGCAACTGTTATGAATGAAAAAAACTGTCATAAAACATTGTCTATGGCAGTTTTTTGAGTAAATTCAAGTAGGGTTATATCTATTTTTAATTTCAAAATAGATATTAAATTGCTTAATTTCCATTATGTAAAAGTACCGAGAAATCAATGCTTTCTGAATAAAATTTAGCACCTGACTGTGTTAAATGTCTGCAATCCTGACTAATAAACTTACCATCTGGAGTAAATACTCTTACATTTTTATCATCTTGCTTAACAAATTCAATTAAATCAATATAATGATCTTTATATTTTTGTTTCATTTCAATGTTACTATTTAAAAGTTCCTCATCTAAAGATACTGTCAAATTAAAATAATTATCTCTTTTTCTATTGTTATATATTATACCATTGGATTTACCGAAATTTTTGTTTCCAACGATAAACAGTTTATCGTATGATACAATATCCAATATATTTTGTGGAACACCATTATAATCAGGTCCTAAAGCATAAAATACCATATCCGCTTGTTCAATTCTATTGATACGTTCCTCAATATATTCTTCGGAATATGGGAAAATATATGATACTTGCGTATCATTATACATACTTGATTCAGATAAAATATTTGCCCAATCTCTTCCAAAACTATTTCCGATTACAACTATTTTGATTTTTTCATTGTTTTCAAAATCCTTATCCCATTTATATGGAATATCACAATATTCAGCATGCATTCCTTTATGTATGTTTGAGGTAGAAATATTAAGTTCAGGTACATCTCTTGTTACGCCGGCATTAATATATATATATCCAGAAACACCGCCTAAGCCTATAAGTACACATATACATGATAATACGGTTATTACTTCACCTTTTTTATTTTTAACTATATTATCAAAAGGTTTCTCTAATAAAAAATATGACAGTGCTGATATAATTCCCACAATCACTATAAAAACGCAGAAGCTTAAAAATGTAAGTTCAGGCAAAAAGGCATAATACATAAATGCAACTATCACTTGATGCCATAAATAAATACTAAAACTACATTTTCCGATAGCTCCCAGACCTTTACCTAAAATATTAACCTTTTCATCTGTAGATTTAAATATATATAACATAACCCCAGTACACAATACAACAATTGAAAGTTTAATTGATGAGGGAATAAATGTTATTTTAACATAAATTAATGCCAAAACAAGAACAGAACATATAATCTCTACTAAAACCATTAACTTAGAATATTTGTTATTATCTTTTTTATAATTTAAAAGTCCTACTACGGCACCAGAAGAAATTTCAAATATCCTGTATGGTAAATAATAGAACTTTTGTGCATCTGATGCAATGGGCAATAAAAATAAAATAAATGATGCAATTGTGATAAAAATCATAAATCCTTTTAATGCTTTTTTACTATTATTAGATATTTTACTGACAATCAGAATCAACAAAGGAATGACAACATAGGCCTGCATTAGAATTCCCAAATACCAAGTATGCATTAATGGTTTATATGTATTCACGATATCCCAATAATTTTTAGTTGTTATACAGGCTAAAATATTATTGGCAAATACTCCAGAAGCAATAACTGATTGACTCAAATTTTCATAATCATCTGGAAGCATTAAGAAGTACCCTATTCCTACTGAAACAATACTTACGATTATTAATATTGGCCATAAACGTACTAATCTTTTATAAATGTATTTAAAATATGAAAAAGTCTTATTATCAAGTGATTTATCTATTCCACGCATCATCATATAACCAGCAATTACAAGGAAAACATCGACTCCCAGATATCCAAACGGCAGGATTCCAATATGGTACATTACAACGGCTAGAATAGATATTCCCTTAAGAATATCTATTCTTACACTACGTTCCTTTTTAATCATCGTGACACCCCTCTATTAAAAATCAATATTTTCTCCATACCATTTTATCAACGACCCCTGTATATGACTGTATTATCTTAACAACCTTGGATGAAACATTTTCTTCTGTATAATCAGGAACAGGAATACCGTAGTCACCGTTAATATTCATTGTGACTGCTGTTTCAACAGCCTGGAGAAGTGAATGCTCATCTATACCTGCAAGGATAAAGCAAGCCTTATCAAGTGCTTCAGGGCGTTCTGTAGATGTACGGATACATACTGCAGGGAATGGATGACCTACAGATGTAAAGAAGCTTGATTCTTCAGGAAGAGTACCGCTGTCAGAAACAACTGCAAAAGCATTCATCTGAAGGCAGTTATAATCATGGAAGCCTAATGGTTCGTTCTGAATAACCCTTCTGTCAAGTTTAAATCCACTTGTTTCAAGACGTTTTTTAGAACGAGGATGACATGAGTATAATATAGGCAGATCATATTTTTCAGCCATTTTGTTTATAGCATTAAAAAGTGAAAGGAAATTTTTTTCTGTATCAATATTTTCTTCACGATGAGCAGACAAAAGAATATACTTTCCTTTTTCGAGTCCGAGCCTGCTATGAATATCAGAGCTTTCTATTTCGTTAAGATTCTGGTGAAGCACCTCTGCCATAGGAGAACCTGTAACATATGTACGTTCCTTAGGAAGTCCGCAATCAGCAAGATAACGGCGTGCATGTTCTGAATATGCCATATTAACGTCCGATATAATATCAACAATTCTGCGGTTTGTTTCTTCCGGCAGACATTCATCCTTGCAACGGTTTCCGGCTTCCATATGGAAAATCGGAATATGAAGACGTTTTGCTGCTATAGCTGAAAGACATGAATTTGTATCTCCGAGAATAAGCATAGCATCAGGTCTTATCTGATCCATAAGCTTATATGAACAGTTAATTATATTTCCCACAGTTGCACCAAGGTCTTCCCCTACTGCATCCATATATACATCAGGATTTTTGAGTTTAAGATCATGAAAAAATACACCGTTAAGGTTATAATCATAATTCTGTCCGGTATGTGCAAGAATACAGTCAAAGTATTCCCTGCATTTGTTTATTACAGCAGCAAGACGAATAATTTCAGGTCTTGTTCCGACAATTATTAAAAGCTTAAGTTTTCCGTTATCAGCAAATTTTATATCTGAATAATCTTTTCTTATATTCATTATTCTACCACCTCAAAGAATGTATCAGGCTTATCAGGATTAAAGCATTCATTTGCCCACATAAATGTTACAAGATCCTCTGTATCTGAAAGGTTAATAATATTATGTGTGTATCCCGTTATCATTTCAACAACTTGAATTTTTTCACCGCTTACATTGAAATTTACAACCGGATAATCATTTCCGTTCTCATCTTTTCCTATTTTACGAAGCTGAATAAGACCTGTTCCCTTAACAACAACAAATTTTTCGTTTTTTGAATGATGCCAGTGGTTACCTTTAGTAATACCGGGTTTAGAAATATTAACACTGAATTGTCCCCTGTCAGCTGTTCTGATTATTTCAGTAAAAGAACCCCTGTCATCACAGTTCATCTTCAGATCATAAATAAATTTTTCTGCAGGCAAATACGAAAGATATGTACTGTAAAGCTTTGAAACAAGCGAATCAGTAAAATCAGGAACCTGAAGTGACTCACGTATCTGAGGGAAGCTTCTGATTGTATCAGCTATAAATCCCAGAGTCGTATGATGATTTACAGGGACCACACAGTAATCTCCGTCTTTATTTTCATTTTCGGATAATGCCCTTAGCATTTCATCAATAAGATCATCTATATATACAAGATTCATTTTTACAGAAGGGTCATTTACCTGTATAGGCAAATCATTTGCAATATTGTTACAAAATGTCGCAATTGCAGAATTATAATTCGGCCTGCACCACTTTCCGAAAAGATTAGGAAAACGATAAACAAGAACCTTGGCTCCTGTTTCCTTAGAATAATCAAAAAGCAGATCTTCTCCGGCTTTTTTTGAATATCCATAAGGATTATCAAGCAGTGCCTGTGTTGATGATGATATCATAACCGGACATGTATTTTTATTGCTTTTTAATGTATCAAGAAGCAGAGATGCAAATCCAAAATTCCCTGTCATAAATTCATCCTGATTTTGTGGCCTGTTCACACCTGCAAGATTAAATACGAAATCAGCCTTCCGGCAGAATTCTTTAAGTTCATCAACAGATGAATCAACATCATAAAGGAAAAGCTCATTAATTTTAAGCTCAGGATGAGTTTTGTCTTTTCCATCCTTTATATTCTGCAAAGCACATATCAGATTTTTGCCGACAAATCCCTTTGCTCCTGTAATCAGTATGTTCATTATTTATTCCTCCAGGCCTCTATTTCATCACGTATATACTGAAGTGTAAGAAGCTTGTCCTTTACCTGTTCTACATTAAGAAGCTCAGTATTATTTGAGTTGAACTCTGTTAGTGGATTACGTTCTGTATCTCCATCTTTAAAGAATTTATCATAGTTAAGGTCACGCTTATCACAAGGTACACGATAGAAGTCACCCATATCTGAAGCATGTGCACATTCTTCATTTGTAAGCAATGTTTCATACATTTTTTCTCCATGCCTGATACCAATGATCTTTATTTCATCCTGTGATTCAAACAATTCCTTTACAGCCTGTGCAAGAACACCGATTGTACATGCAGGTGCTTTCTGAACAAGTATATCACCGCTTGTTCCGTTTTCAAATGCAAACAGAACAAGGTCAACAGCCTCGTCAAGTGACATAATAAAACGTGTCATTGAAGGCTCGGTAATTGTAATCGGTTTTCCTGCCTTTATCTGTTCTATCCAGAGAGGAATAACAGAACCACGGCTGCACATTACATTTCCATAACGGGTACAGCAGATTTTTGTTTTATCCGGTGATACTGTTCTTGATTTTGCAACAATAACCTTTTCCATCATTGCTTTTGATGTTCCCATAGCATTTACAGGATATGCAGCTTTATCTGTAGAAAGACAGATAACTGAACGTACTCCTGCATCAATTGCAGCTGTTAAAACATTGTCTGTACCAATAACATTTGTCTTGACTGCTTCCAGTGGGAAAAATTCACATGATGGAACCTGTTTTAATGCTGCTGCATGAAATATATAGTCTACACCATGCATAGCATTTTTTACACTTGCAAGATCCCGTACATCACCTATAAAAAATTTAATTTTATCCGCAACTTCAGGCATTTTTGCCTGAAATTCATGACGCATATCATCCTGTTTCTTTTCATCACGTGAAAAAACTCTGATTTCTGAAATATCTGTCTTAAGAAATCTGTTTAAAACAGCATTTCCAAAGCTTCCGGTTCCGCCGGTTATAAGTAATACACTATCCTTAAATACTGACATATCCATATCTCCTTTAAAGCTTAATTATAAGGCAACTGTGCGCAGCTGCACAATACCATATTAAAGCAAATATCTTTGTCGTCAAGATATTTTACTTTTAATTATTCCTCCAACTTGCATTTCGTTTTTAGGGTATTAATTTTTTTTACCAATTATAATATCACGATATTTATCTGATCTGTATAAATCTATATCTTCCTCGTTGAAAATGGTAACAAAAGGGTATTCCGTTACTTTTTCTACGAAATAATTTCCCTGAACCAAAAATGACGCTATATCTTTAATAAATAGTACAGAGCAAACGACGGCCACAAAAAAAGTGATTGCGACTTTGATAGATTTAGAATCCAGTTTTTTTATTAAACATGGGAAAAGTATTACTTCCAATATTGAAAAGTATTCTGTCAGTCTGCTCAAAAGTGAAAAACCTGATACTCCAAAATATAGTATCATTCCAATAGCATAAACAGACAATAAAAATTTTTCCTTATCATTAATTTTAGTTTTACACAATTTATAAAGGATAATTGCGATAATCAAATAAGTAGCCCTCAAGCCAATAGCAAATATATTATTTGATGCTTCACCAAGGTTATCATCCATACCTAAAATGGAGAATACTTTAAATATTATTATAGAAGGAATATTTAACAATGAACATATTGATACAATGACTGCAATTATCAATAATAAATCTATATTGGCGCATATCTTCTTTGAGTATCTGTAAATCACAAAGATCCCCAATGTAATAAGTGCGCTCTTATGGAAGAGACAAGCAAACAGTAATATTCCAAAACAATATTTCATACGTTTTTTTCTGCTGATATCGTCTTTTTCAATAATTATATAAATAACAAGAAAAAAGAGTGCCATAGCTATTCCCTGCCTGAGTGCAGAATTTACATAAATCTGATAATATACAGTAAAAAACATAAACAGAGACATAAAAGTATTATCTGAAAGTTTGTATATTGCAATAAAACATAACAGCAAAGTAAAAAAAGATATAACAGCAATAAAAACCTCAAATTCTAATCCTAAAGATTTAAAAAGACATATTAGAGCTTTATATCCAATATCAAGATGAGGATCATAAATTGTAAATGCATAATAAATATTTTTAGGACAATATATATAATGATATTGATATGCAAAATAATCAGATCCTGAACCATATCTTACCATACTTAATATAAACATCATAAAAGCCGTTAAATTGGAAACTCTTTTTCGGGTTTTCCTCTTTGATTTCATAACTGTAAAATAAAGCAGCATACAAATCAATACAATCAATATTATTACATAAATCATAATACCATTCCTAAACCATTATAAGGTGATTTTATTTTAATTATTTTCTTTGAGTTCCTTGTATTTTTCTATATATTCATTAAATTTTTTTGTTTTATCAAACTTATCTGCTATATTCTCTTTATCATAACATTTATATGAGGTCATTTTAAGAAATGATTTTATATCACCCTGATCTATAATATTCTCATTAGGAACTGATTCAATACTTCCTCCTGTATTATATGTGATTACTGGTGTTCCGCAGGCCTGAGCTTCAAGATTAACCGTAGGATAATTATCCTCATAAGTAAAATTAACAAATACATCAGCAGCTGTATATATCTCTGCCAGTTCTTTTGCATTATTTGTTTTTGTAATGCCGATTATATTGGAAGAAAGGGTTTTCATTTGTGCTTCAGAGATTCCGACGAGGACTATTCTATACGAACTGTCAATAATATGAGATAACTTAACGAAATCATCCAGTCCCTTTCTTGTATCCCATATACTTGCTACTCCCAAAATAATCTTCTTATCATTAAGGTCATATTTATCCCTGAATTTACTTTCTGTAGGTTTAAACACATCAAGATCAATTCCGTTATTTATAACCTTAACAGAATATTGACCCAGGAATGACCTTCTTACAATTTGTGCAAGCCATTCAGAAGGAGTTACTAGAGTCATATTCTTTACAGATGTAAACAATCGTTTCTTTTCAAGCCAGTTTTTACTTGATCTGTCAAAAAAATTGCTTGCCGGATATTCTTTTTTTAATTGACATTCTCCACATCCTGATTCCCATTTATCGCAACAAGCAGCAGAAAAATAAGCACAATGTCCTGTAAAAGCCCAACAGTCATGCAATGTCCAGATTACAGGCTTATCAGCCTCAGCCAGATATTTAAAAAGTATTTCAATATTAATATAATATCCATGAATATTGTGAAGATGAATAATGTCAGGATTATATTCTTTTATCCATTTAATAAATTTTTCAGTAGATTTTTTACTTTCAAACCCTGAATTATCAAATATTCTCGATTTAGCAACATGATAATAGATATCGAAATCCGAGCCAATCTTTACAGCGTTTTTCTTGTATTTTTCAGGTACACCGTATCTACCATAAGCAATTTTGCATTCGTGTCCGTTTTGTTCGAGAATATCAGCAATATCTGTACATATCCGTCCCGTACTTCTGATACCACAAACAGAATTAATTTGCAATACTTTCATTTATATCCCCCGGAAAATTATTTAAGAAAAAAGCAATCAAGCATATCCATTAATTTTTTCTTATTGAAATTTGCATTATAGTATTCTTCAGAATTCTGACTCATCTTTTCAAGATTAATTGAAGAAATTATTTTTTCTATTCCATCAGCCAATGCATCAGCATCACCTATCGGTGTGCATATTCCGCATTCTGCTTCTGATATTATTTTTTGAGTTTCACCACTTGCCGAAGCAACAATCGGCATTCCACATGCCATATATGACTGTAGTTTTGCGGGTATTGTATTCGCAAATAATGAGTTATCCATAAATGAAATAAACGCTGCATCGCAACAGGCAAGGAACTGGGGAATCTTTTCAGCCGGCTGTCTGTCAATCATTAAAAACATATATTCTACGTTATTTTCTTTGATTTGGTTAATAAAATTTTCTTTATTACGTCCGTCTCCGACAATAACAAACTTTACATCTGATTTGTTTTTTAATATTGCGGCAGTTTTAGGTAGTATTTCAAGGCCCTGCGCCTTGCCTATATTCCCTGCAAAAATAATTTTAAACGAGTCATCATCAGGAATTTCATCCAAAACCTTTTTTTCAACCGGTTTATAAAACTCCTCTGCATATTGAGGAAGGTATTTTACTTTACTCTTATCATCAAAAACACGCTTCTGAATTTCCTTGACAAAGCTTTCAGATGTTGCAAAAATAGCATCACAGCTCTTATATATCCCGTTCACCATTTTACTTATCGGATTTATAATCAATTTACTTTTTATACCAGTTACTATTTCAACATTTTCAGGCCATAAATCCTGTACATACAGGTAACATGGAACTTTTCTTTTCCTTGCATACCACTTTCCAATCAGAGCCTGAGTCATTGGTGAAACTTCAAATGTAAATACAAAATCAGCTTTTAGCTTTGTAGCTATATTCCAGAAAAATCCTGATATAACAAAAGAAAAATAGTTAAGTATCATTCCTATTGAATTGTTACCTCTGGGAATAAGAGGAATGCGAATAATATCTATACCATTCCATGTTTCATGACGTTTTTTTAACCAACTGTAGCCCTTATAGAATTTTCCCTGTGGATAATTCGGAATACCGGTTAAGACTGTAACTTTATAGCCTCTTTTTACCCATTCAATACACATATCATTGATTCTGAATGACTCAGGATAAAAATATTGGCTGATAACAAGAATATGTTTGTCTTTCATTAAATTCCCTCAGTTAATTTTATACTTTGTTCCAAAGATATTTTCTGATAATCACCTTTATCATACTTGCTCATATCCTGTTCATAGCTCAGATTTCCAAAAGCCTTGTTTACTATTCCGGTAAAATGGCTTAAAAGCATCAGACACCATGCAAAGCCTTTTATAACATAAATTTTTTTCCCGTGAGCTTGTGCTATCTTTTTTATAAGCTCACTTGTATTTGAATATTGTGAATTCTGAGGAAAAAACGTTCCTCTTTCATTATTTTCAATCATAAGTCTTATGAATTCCATTAGATTTTCAATATAAAGCATTGAACGCTGATTCTTCACATATGGGAAAATAATAAGTTTCTGAGCAAGCTTTGACATGAGAGGATAATTTCCCTTACTTCCTTTTCCGTAAATCATCGGTGGACGAAGAATAACAACTTTAAAATCATCATTTTCAATCTTACGAAGACCGTTTTCAGCCTGTACCTTACTGTCACCATAACAATTAGCCGGAGAAACAGGTGTATCTCGGCTAATTATCTTATTATTACCAATTGGTGCACTATCACCGTATACAATAGCGCTGCTCATAAATATAAACTGTTTAACGCCTTCATCTTTTGCTTTCTGAGCTGTCTGAACAGTAAGCTCTGTATTTACCTTATAATATAGCTTTTCACGCTCTGCACTTATTTTTCCTGAATCGGAATGTGCAATCCCTGCAACATGAAAAACTGTATCATAGTCTGAAAAGCTTTTTTCTTTCCATGATCCATCAATCATATCTATTGTATCAACTATGTATTCTTCAGTCCAGGTTTTCATGTAATTTTCAAATGAAATACCAATATAGCTTCCTGCACCTGTGATAAGAATTTTTTTCATTTAACGGCTTCTTCCTTTTCTCTTTGTATTTCGCCTGTTCCGCCTTCGACAACTCCGTCACTCTTTATAACTGAGACTACTGTACCAAAAAAACATTTACAGTCAAATAAAAAGCTTAACTTATCAACGTATTCCCCGTCAAGTTTAGCCTTGAATGAAATTTCAAGCTCATCACGGCCATTTATCTGTGCCCATCCTGTAAGGCCTGGTTTTACATCATTTGCACCATATTTATCACGTTCTTCGATTAAATCATACTGATTCCAGAGTGCCGGACGAGGACCGATAACTGACATATGACCTACAAATATATTAAAAAGCTGAGGTAATTCATCAAGACTTGTTTTTCTAAGAATATTTCCCACTTTAGTAATTCTTGATTCAGGATTTTTAAGTAAATGTGTAGGTACGTCAGCATTTTTATCATCTACATACATACTTCTGAATTTCATAATCGGAAAATGTGTTTTATGTATTCCAACTCTCTTTTGCTTAAAAAATACGGGACCCGGAGAATCTATTTTTATTATTATCGAAATAATCAGCATTGGAATGGCAAGAATCAGAATACCAAAGCCTGAAAGAACAATATCAATAGTTCTTTTTAAAAATTTATTATACATTTTAAAAATCAACTCCATAATTATAATAATATTAAATTACTTCTCCACAATTTATTTTTGTTCCTGATTCAATAATTGAATTGGACTTTACAACCGCATTACAGTCAACATGACAAACCTTGCCTATAAACGAATTATGATTTATAACAGCACCTGCAGAAACAATTACTCCTTCTGATAATTCTGAATTTGCCTGCACAACTGCCATCGGTTCAATAATACAGCCATCCTTAATCTTTGCAGAAGGGCTGACATATGCCAAAGGACTTATAAGAGTAGTTAGTTGAAAACCTGATTCTCTGATCAAAACAATTAATTTTTCTCTTACTGAAGGATTTCCTATTGCAATAACTGCTTTTTTATAAGAATCATTAAATTTTTTATGAGCTTTTATTTTACCAATAGCCTTTTCGTCATTATCGTCAAGAAAATTTATTTTATCAAAGCAATTCATTGATAATGCAATTTCTTTTGCCGTACATCCATATTGTCCGGAACCAAAAATAAGTAAATTATTCTCCATATGCTGCACTCCTATAAATGCTGCTGTTTTTTATTTAAAATCAAAATGTATTAAATTGGTATATTATTCATACATTTAACTTTATATAAAAGATAATATTGTTGTATATATACAAAATTTGTTTTTTGATAGCATAAACTACTTGCATTTTTTATTTTATTGTATATGATATGTATAATTTTTAATATTCAAAAACAAATTAACTTTTAATATTATACACCAACAGATTATAATTTGTCAATGTTATAAATTATTTATTTTCTTATTTCGAAGCAATTTTTAAGCCAATTCATCGAATGATAAATTGTTAAGTTTTTCTGTTCTGAATCTCCTAAAGTTTATTTTATAGGATATAATTAGTGAAGAGCAGCAACATTCCTGCCGCTACTCTTCACTATATTATCTAACAGAATATGTTAAAATCAATCTCTTCATTGTTACCTTGCCTGCTGTATTTTAACTGATAATAAAAGAACTGTAAAACTCGGATATAATACGTCAAATATCAAGTATAAATTAATTGTTAAGTATTGACGTTAAAACTTGTTCCTGTAAAAAAACTTGGGCTGATGGCTCAATATTTTTAGTTCATACTAACGTGCTTTCTTTGCTCATTTTTGAGATCGTTACATCATTTAGGTAGGGTGCGGCTTGCCGCGCCTTGCACATATGTACAAAACAGGTAAAAAGAATATTTTCCTTCATATTGTTACTCTCCAATCAAATCAACACTTGCAATTCTCGGCTCAAAGCAACAAGTAGGCCGAACACAAACAATTCTTACACCGCTTGCCCTCTGAGGGCCTACTTTCATAAAAGTTGCAATCACGCTTGTTTTTCCGCCAAGTCCGAGAGGACCAATATTTGCTTCATTCACACGTCTTGTAATTTCCTGTTCCATATCCGACTGCACATTATAGTTACCATCCACCTGTGCCTGAAGCATCATTGAGGTTGCTTCATAATGTGAACGTCCAATACCAACAGCCAGCGTACAAGGTGAGCATCCAAGCTGTTTTACGCTTTCAATCGCCCAGCTTACAATCTCATCAAGTACCACCTGTGTATTATGCTTATGGAATACTCTGTATGTCTTAGCGCGTATAGCAGGACCGCCACCTAACATTAAGATATGCAAACGAAGAATGTTATGCTTGCATCTACGAATCAGTATAGGCGCAGGTTCTACACCGGCGCTGTCAGGATTTAATCCACCTGACTGATCGATACGATGACTGTCATCTCCCATTATGCTCATAGGTCTCCCCGGAAGTATACGCAGCCCTTCCTTTACACCCTCTTTGATAGCATCCAGCGTCTTGCCCGTTATTGCAGTATCCTCGCCGATTTCTAATACCAAATGTGGAATTCCTGTATCGTCACAAAGCGGACTGTGGTTCTGCTCTGCCGCTTCAGCATTTTCAAGAACTGTTTCAAGTACCCACTTCGCCTTATCATCTGTTTCAGCTTCTATTGCTCTCCTATATGCTTCTTTTTTATCCTGACGAAATTTCGAGCCAGCTTCCACAAGTGTACCACTGACAAGTGCCACAATCTCATCATAACTCTTATTCATAAATACTCCTTCCGTGTGCTGCTCCGATAATTGCAGGATATTTATCTACCTTAATGAGATGCAGTGCCTCCATGCCTAACTCGGGGAATGCTAGTACACTCTGTTCTGTGGTTTTTGCGCCCAGCAAAGCTGTTACAGGCGGAATAACTGCATATACTGCATTATACATATCAAGTGCTTCAACCGTCTCCTCATGAAGTGCACCTTTTCCGAGATGCAGCTTAATGCCTGCTACTGAAAGAGGAGCAATACTGCTTTCTATTTCAAGTTTATTGCTTGATGTTGGTCCTAATCCTGCTGGGCTGACTGCAGTATGGAATATTACCTGTCCATGCAGATTAACACCCAACTGTTCAACAGTACCGTCCTCAATCATTTTCAGTACCCTTGGCAGAACAGCGTCTCTGCCACACAATATGTAGCCTGAAATGGCTACTCTATCTCCAACGGAAAGCATATTTATGTCTTCATCCGAAATAGGAGTTGATAATTCTATCATTTAATATCACCTTTTTTCTTATTTAGTTCCATAACTGAAACTAAAGCTACGGATATAATCAGTGTAATGGTTATTACTAATATTGGCAAGATATATAATGCAACAATATTTTTATCTATATTCATTAATGTATATCCATATTCAAGTATATGTCATACAAAAGGACGAAGAATATAAATAAACATGCTATATTTTGTTCCAAGCTTTCTTAGGATATGATTCCTAAACATGAACAAATTTTAATACCATATTACACCTCAAACAAATCCCTATAATTTTCTTCGCTTGCAATAACACCATATGCCTTTGCACGCATTAGAATCTTCTCAGCCCAGCAACGATGAGGACCAATCTCATTCATCTTGTTACCGCTGGCGCTTTTTATAACTCCACCGCTGGTTCCGAGTACCTGCAAAGCGTCATCATACACTTCTTTTGTAACTGAAAGCATTCCATTTACGTAAGAAATATGGGTAGGATGAATAATTGTTTTTCCAATAAAACCGTTAGCTCTGTCAAGCAGAAGTTCACGGAGAAGACCATCTACAGCATCATTGATAAGTGTTTCTTGTTTGAACAGTGATGCATTTATCGTAGGTGGAACATCTTCAAATTTCATGGTCTTATTTGCTCTGAAATACTCCCATACAGGACCTGAAACACTGTAATCGTTATGTCGTGAAAATACATTCAGAACATCTTTCAAGCAGTCTGCAACTGTCATAATATCATATATAGTATAGTTGATTCCACGTCTCATGCCAAAAACGGAAGACCAGTCAGTACCGCCGACACGAACATTAAGCACAAGTCTTTTGTGGGAGTCAAGTATTTCCTTAACAGCCATAAGCTGTGGAATACGTGTTTCCAGATATGCCATTTCGTTACTTTCAAGTATTGGCATACCATATATAATCTCACCGAATTTCTCATTTAACTCTTCGAGATACTCAAAATATACTTCACCGTTTTCTTTATTAAACTTTGGAAAATTGAACGCTGTTATGAGGTGGATATGTTTAGGTTTCAGCATTGAAGAAAAATTCTTGAACTGTTCGATATTACGTACACGGAATATAATCAAGGGGATCTCATAATACTGAATAGTACTCTTATCAAGTTCTTCATTTAATGAGTCAAGAAGATTGATCACATTCTTCTCTGCTTCTGGAACAAGTTCTTCTTTGCAGGCATCCTCAAAACACATGACAATAGATGTCAATCCAGGGTATTTCTTTGTCAGAATCGGCTGTAAGAAGTCCTTGGTTCCCGGCATATACATGGTGGCTCCGAGACAATACCGCAACATATCCTTTTCTGTGTATTTATCAAAATTAATCGGTTCCATAACAAATTTGGAACTTGGTTGATATGCATGGTGTCTCATTCATAAATCTCCTTTATTCTTTGCTCAACCTCTGTAAAAAAGGTCTTTCCGCATTATTTTGTTACCGTCTTTATCATAAGCTTCCATTTTATTCATAGCATATTCTATTTTTCGTAACATTTTCTCTCTAGTATCCGCATGAACAACAAATGCAGCAATACGGCCTCCACTTGCTCTGCTGTCGTCAATATGCGCGCCACTTGTCTTATGGTAATGAAGTGAATCGATAACACCTTCTGAAATCAATTCCTCCGCTCCGTCCAAATAATCAAAAATGCCTGGAACACCATAAATTAAATTAACAGAGCAATACTGTGTCATTTTATTATATTGCAGGTCAACATCTTTCTCCAAGTAAGAATCGATTGTAGCAGAAATAATATCAAATCCGGTATTTTCACGAATAGTTTCATAGCTGATACCACCGCCTACTCTTGGAGCAAATTCAATAATGTTGATATCATCTCCATTGCATATCGCTTGGACATGAAGTGGTGTGTTATCAAGTTCAAATGCTGTTGCAATACCCTCAGCCGCTTTTGGGATTTTGTTCATCGCAGCAGTTGTAATATTCGGAGGTGAAACCGTAGCATAGCATTTTAACACCTGTGCATCTCCTTCAATAACACTGATACGTTCAGAAACCATGATAATATGCGCTTTATGATTCTTCACAAAGCAATATGCACTGACCTCTACTCCATTTGCAACTTCCTCAACAACTGTTCTTCCAGTACGACTGACTTTTTTGGCTTCTGCAAGAAAAATCTCTAATTCTTCCTTATTATTCGCCTTTTTTACTCCAGAAGCTGCGCAACTGTCCGCTGGTTTTGTCATAACAGGGAACTTTAAATCAAACGCTGATAATTCCTCGCCATTTTCAAGATAATAATACCTAGTAGTGGGAACACCATGCTGCATCATCATTTTCTTCATATAACCTTTATTTGTAATCTCAGATGCAGTTTTATAAGAATACGGTTTTGTCAATCCCATCTTCTCAGCAACATAACAGGCAGTTATATTAGCTTGATCAACACAAGCGCTCATTACAAGACCTGCATTATATTTTTTTGCTACCTTCAATACAGTTTCAGGATCCATTGTACTTTCCTGTTCATGAACATCAGCGTGTTTTTTGGCAGGAGGACTCTCTGTATAATCAACGAGAACAACATAATATCCTCGTTCTTTTAGCTGTCTTATTAATTCTATATGTGGGTTTGTTCCCCCAAGCACAAGAGCAACAGGTTTATCAATTACTATTTTTCTATTTACCATATTAACAGAATCCTCTCTTAATTCTTTCAAACTAAGCTACCCTTGGGTGACCAAACAGCTTCCGGATAGTATTCATCAATCATGCGCTTAACAAGACTACACTGCTTAGCACGCTTTCTTGCATCTTCCTCAGTGCTGTCCCAGCTATGTGTAGCAGCAACAGAGCCGCCTGTTTTCAAATAAATCGGTGCAGCAATGCGAATCATATCTGGCACTTCGTAGTGACGAATAAAACCACCCGTGGACTTTGGATTCTCTGTATGAATATCAATAGGACAATCAACAGCCTGACGCATTGCAGCCAACATCTGCAACTGAATATCACGAACAGGATTGATTGAATCTGCACCTGTCATCTCCAATAATTTTGCGGAGCAAGGATTTCCATGACCTGCGTGTGCAGAAATCTTGAAATGACAGTCAGCAGGAATTTCACCAGCCTTACGCATCTCATTTAATGCCCAGAGACATCCCTCATCATATACAAGGAAACCTCGACAGCCAAGTCTTGCCGCACGCTTAACATCCTCAATCGATCGAACAACCTGTTCCTGCCCTCGCAGACGATAACCCATGCGAACTCCTTCTTCTGTATGTACAGATGCAGAAGTGTCAGTTGTTGCTCTCGGTCCAATCGAAAGTATCAAATCAGTCTGCCACTGATGTGCAAGTTCTACCATCTTGCTTATCTCATCATCGGTCATACGCATAATTCCCTGTGTCTGAGTAACACGGTGCAGATACAGACCGTAGCTATCCATTGCCTCAAGCAATGCTTTCATTACCTTTGGTCCCTGAATTCCAGGAACTTCAAAGCGGTATTGTCCTCCGTCCTTGAAACGTTTCTCAGATGTCAGAAGGTCATAGGCATCACCGCTAGGCATACCGATGGACTTCAGAAATTCTCTGGTTTTCTCCATACTGTTCATTATATTTATCCTTTCCGATTTTACTAATCAGCCATATAAGCCAACAGTTGTTGTGTTTTCATTGACAATTCCTCTTCTGTCATAGGATTCTCAGGATCGCCCTTGGCATAATCCACTCTAGACTGTATGGTGTTATTATCAATTGTTGTTACAGTAACAATTGCAATCCGTTTCTTAGGACTTTCTTCCGTTAATTCTGGAATTTCTACTAATTTAACCTTCTTAGTAAGCTCGATTATCTTCTCATCAAGGGGCTCGAATACAGAAAGATCCGCTTTTCCATACATCAGTGCAGCGGCTACAGCATAGGGAGTACTTATCTTTGCTGATGCGATTCCTTGTATATCAGTATGGTTGTGTCCTTTTACGCCAAGATTATAGGTTTCAACAATTACTGATTTAATTTTTTTCGCATCTATATCATTATGTATTCTGATTGCTGCTTCTACTGCGGAGTGACTATGTCGGCAAGATGCATACGGTTTAACGTAGATTCGCTCTATTTCATAATAATCTGTATCTTTAGTCAGTTTTGAATCATCATAGCTTTCGGCGAAAGTTTTGAAGAAACCTCTTTCTCCTCCAATCATATCATCAGGTAGCTTAAAGTCGGTCAATCCCATATATGCAGCCGTCAAACCATCCATTGCGGCTCGTCCAACATTAAATGGCTTTACTTCTGAACCTTGGGCCTGTATTTCAAGCATTCCAGCAGAACTGCCAGCAGCAATGGTTATCACTCTCTTGAGCTGCTGATTATCCATACCCATTGCAAAAGCTGTACCAACAGCCGAACCAATTGTGCCACATGTACCGGCAGCATGAAAACCGCGATTTTTATGAGATGGCTGCATGGCAATAGCAACTCTGCAAGCTGCTTCATATCCCATTATTATTCCAATCTTGTAATCATTATCTGAAAAGTTCTGTTCATTTTGGGCCGCATTGATTGCAGAAATAATCGATGCACCTAAATGTATCATTGCAAATCTCTGACCATCATCCAGTTCAAGACTATGTGCATTGAAACCATTTACCAATGCTGCTGTTTTGCCATCTATTCTTTTATTATACCCAAATAACTCTGCCTTACCCTGCGCCATATTTTGAAGAAATCTTTCCCAATGTGACCTGTTTTTTCGTGCACCCGCACAGGTAACTGACATGTAATCCTTTTTACAGTCAACCGCCTTGCTCAGTATTTTATTTGTGATTGTTTCAGATTTGCGGAACAGGTAGTCAACAAATTTCTCTGTTATATTTTCCATTATTTAACCAATCCTTAATTAAAAGTACCTATACTGTCTAATCTCTTGTAACTGACCTTTATCAAACATTTTTATATTTCTGAAAGCCGCTTTCATCATTGCTCTGAACGAATCCTCTGTCACGCCACCAATATGAGGTGTGAGTATAACATTTTCCGCATTTTTCAACGGATACTTATCAGGAATAGGTTCAGTTTCATGGACATCCAATCCTGCAAAAGCAAGTTTTCCAGAATTTAACGCATCAGCAACTGCCTGTGAATTGACAATACCACCTCTGGCAGTGTTAATCAGAATCGATCCATCTTTCATTTTATCAATAGTACTGTAATCGATGAGATTTCGTGTTTCATCTGTCAAAGCACAATTGATCGATATGATATCTGCACATCCCAGTAAATCATCCAGTTTTACATACTTCATATTGTTCTCTCGTTCATATTCATCAGAACAGCGAACAAGGTTATAATATAGAATATTCACATGAAATGGCTTAAGCAGACTTACAAGAGTCATTGCTATATTTCCCATTCCGATAATCCCAACTGTCTTGCCATATAGTTCTCTGGTCTGTACTCCTTGCTCCTGTTTTTTCCATATACCAGATTTTGTGTTTTTCTCAATGATTGGCAAACGACGCAAACAAGATAATATCAGTAAAAGTGTATGTTCAGCAACACTTTCTGCGTTTACACCATGATTCACATAAAGTGGGATGTCTTTATCTTTAATAGTCTCTAAATCTAATGCATCCAGTCCCACACCTGAGCGTTGAATCATTTTGAGATTCTTCGCACTTTCCAATACTACTCTTGTTACTTTAAAAGAACCACCTGCAAGAAGATAATCTGCGTCAGATATGGACTCAATAAGGCAATGCTCTGTTTGTTCGTTCAAAAATCTTATTTGAAATCCGCATGGTATTTCGCTTTGAACGATTTGTAAAGGCTTATTCTGATATCGATTTGTTAATAGAATAATCTTCATATGAAATTTTCTCCTTATTAAGCCTTCTTCTTTTTTGAAGTCAAGCTTTTTATCATTGAAATGATATACTCAAAGCTATCAATATGAAAAATCTTTGACCCAACAATATATACTACAATTCCGACAGGAATTTGAATAACCAGTGTAAGAATATCACCTAAACCTATAAAATAAATGCTGTACACAACCGCTCCCATAAGTAGGGATACCCCAATTTGTGGAAGCATATCCTTAATTTGATCAAGATAGCTGTAGTTCAAAAGTTTTTTATTAGGATATGCATTAATTATTTGTGATAAAACGCATGTAACAAGTAAACTATAGGCCATTGCCATAACACTGATCCACATTGTGCAAAGTATTGCTGTAATGCCAATAACCTTTTTTATAATTTCCAGAACTAAAAATAAATCACTACGTCCCATAGCCTTTATTGCATTTAAATTAGCAGTATGTATAGGATAAAAAGAGTATATTATACAAAAAATCCTTAAAAACGGCACACACGGTAGCCACTTATCAGTTAAAATAAGGGAAATCACTGTATCAGCGCACACTGCAAGACCAATCATAACAGGCATCATAACATACGTACTTGTTTTAATAGCACGTCTAGTCATTGACTTTACACGCTCTTTATTATCCTGTTCCTTTGACATAGTAGGTAATAAAACACTATCAATTGATGCATTAATATTAGTTACTAAATACAGAGGCCATTTTTTTCCTTGGTTATACTGGGCTAAATCAGCAGAAGTGTATATTTTTCCGATTATCAATTGACGTATATCATTATAAACTGTATCAATCAATGCAGAAACCAGCAATTTCCATCCGTAAGAAAAAAGTCTCTTCAATCTTTCAAACGAAAAACATCTTTTGGGTCTCCACTTTACAGTTATCCATAAAATCATAGTATCAACAGCTGTGTTAACCACCATCTGTGCCACAAGCGCCCAAACGCCAAATCCAGCATATGCCAATAATATTCCGACAACTGCAGCTAAAAGTGTTCCCCCCAATGTTGAATAAAAAAAACGTTTAAACATCAAATGCCTTGAAACATATGCTTGTTGAACATTTTTGACACCAGATATAACAATTGTAAAGCTTAAAACACGAACAATAGGAGTCAAAAGTGGATCATTGTAAAATGAAGCTATGAAAGGAGCACAAATAAAGATAATTGCATATAAAACCAAACAAAATACAATATTTGTATAAAACACCGTAGAAAAATCTATTTCATCAGCATCCTTCTTTTGTATTAATGCATTACCTAAACCACTGTCAACAAACACCTGCAGTATTGTTATGAATACTGTTATTAAAGCAATTGTTCCATATGCTTCTGGTGCCAACAAACGTGCTAAAACAATCTCGACAATAAATTGTACTGCTTTAGCACCAAACCTTTCTGCAAGACGCCAAAGCATATTACTCATAACAACATTACTATTCTTCAAGTAAACACCTACTATCTATTAATATTTTTTAATCTGCGAATAAAATGCACTATCTTTGGAAATCGGCATAATAATGAATATCTTAGTCGACTATAAAAATTGCCAGCTCTGAGATTTTTAATTTCGTTAGTTTTAATTATTTTTTTAAGCTCGGCATAGTTCTCATTGATAAAATATTTGTGTATTTTCCATTGACATATTCGCATATGTATAACATTCTCATATTTAGAGTCAAAATAATCAAGGAGTTCATTGAATAAAGCAAGATATCTATCACATATTTTAGAAAAATGCTGTTTATCTTTAGCCCATCTTGCCGTTTCCGAACCAGACACCCCACGCCTGTATACCACCATTGGTTCGTTGATAAAATGAGCATATCCGTGACTTGTCATGGATAATTTAATATAAATATCTCCTTGAAAGGCAGTATCAGATACTTCAATCATATTTAAACCATTTCTGTATAAAAATGCACAAGTAGGAATATATCCCAATAACTCCACTTCTCCTACATCATAATCGTCGTTTTTCTTCACTATACTGTTTTTATCCCAAGGAACTATCTTTTTGTCAGTTGGTTTATCATTGCCGTAGCATATCAAACCGTTTGTAAAACAAAACGTACAATCAGAATGCTTTTCCATATAATCAACTTGCTTCTGTAATTTGAATTGATCAATCCAATAATCATCACCCTCACAAATAGCAACATATTTTCCTGTTGCTCTTTTACGATTCTGCACTCCGGGTTTTAATTTTCTTGAGTACTGATTTACTGTTTGATATATTGGTTTAATTAGGTTTGGATAATTTTTTTCATACTCTTTGATAATAGATACAGTGTTATCAGTTGAAGCATCATCATACACTAATATTTCATACTCAAAATCTGTTTTTTGATTCACAAAGCTTTCCAAGGTATCACGAATATATTTTTCGTGATTATATGTATTACAAACAATGCTTACTATAATCATTTGATTAATATCGAGTAGACACTCGACACTCCCTTCAAATTATTTCAAGTGAGAAGATTACTGAATGCCTTTCACTGAACTGACAAATCCTTCTTTGTTCAGTTCTTTAACCAATTATATGAACATAAATATATTTTATTTTTACTAAAAGAACAAAAAACTTATCTGTTTCCATACATCTGCTTATAGTAATTCTGATACTCACCAGAAATAATTGTCTCCCACCATTCACGATTATTTAAATACCAATCAATGGTCTTCTTAATACCATCAGCAAACTTTGTTTCAGGAAGCCAGCCAAGGTCATTGTAAATTTTTGCAGGATCAATAGCATAACGCATATCGTGTCCCTTACGGTCTGCAACATATGTAATAAGGCTCTCAGGCTTGTCAAGTTCCTTACATATAAGCTTCACAATGTCAATGTTCTTCATTTCGTTGTGTCCACCAACGTTGTAAACTTCGCCCACCTTGCCCTTATGTATGATAAGATCAATTGCACGGCAGTGATCTTCAACATAGAGCCAGTCACGTACATTAAGTCCCTTGCCATAAACCGGAAGTGGCTTGTCTGCAAGTGCATTGGCAATCATAAGGGGAATGAGCTTCTCTGGAAAATGATATGGTCCATAGTTATTTGAACAACGGCTGATTGTCACAGGAAGTCCATATGTTCTGTTATATGCCACTACAAGAAGGTCTGCACCAGCTTTTGATGAGCTGTATGGACTGCTTGTATGAATTGGTGTTGACTCTGTAAAGAAAAGGTCAGGTCTGTCAAGTGGAAGGTCTCCGTAAACTTCATCTGTTGATACCTGGTGATATCTCTGAATACCGTACTTACGGCAAGCATCCATAAGAACCTGTGTACCAAGAATGTTTGTCTGAAGGAAAATCTCCGGATTTTCAATTGAACGGTCAACGTGTGATTCAGCTGCAAAATTTACAACGGTATCAGGCTTTTCTTCTTCAAAGAGTTTGTAAATTCCTTCTCTGTCGCAGATATCAAGCTTTACAAATCTGAAATTAGGGTTATCCATTACAGGTGCAAGAGTTGAAAGGTTTCCTGCATATGTAAGCTTATCTAAACAAATAATTCTGTAGTCCGGATATGTGTTCAGCATGTGGAATACAAAATTAGAACCAATAAATCCTGCGCCGCCTGTTACAATAATATTCATTGTATCACTCCTTAAAAAACAAATTTATCTTCAGCAACTCTCTTTAAATGCTCTCCATACGGTGATTTTCCATACAATTCTGCATTATATAAAAGCTGTTCTTTTGTAATCCATTTTTCATGGTACGCAATTTCTTCCGGAGCAGAAATAACTACTCCTTGTCTGTTTTGAACAGTTTGAACAAAAGATGACGCTTCCATTAAACTATCCATTGTACCAGTATCAAGCCAAGCAAAACCTCTGCCTAATATCTGAACCATCAACTCCTCTGATTCAAGATATAATTTGTTCAAATCTGTAATTTCAAGTTCTCCTCTTTTCGATGGAATTACCTTTTTTGCTCTATCACTAACTCCCTTTGGGTAAAAGTATAAGCCGGTAATCGCATAATTTGACTTTGGATTTTGAGGTTTTTCTTCAACAGATACTACATTTTTCTTTTCATCAAACTCAACAATTCCAAATCTTTCAGGGTCTTTTACATAATAACCAAAGATGGTTGCTTTTCCATTGTTTGCATTTTTAGCTGCTTCACTAAGATTTTTACGAAACCAACCACCATAAAAGATATTGTCGCCTAATACCATTGCACAAGTATCATCACCAATAAATTCTTCTCCGATAATAAACGCTTGAGCAAGACCATCCGGAGATGGCTGAACCGCATATGAAAGTGAAATACCCATATTACTTCCATCACCTAAAAGCTCCTTAAAACGAGGAGTATCTGTTGGTGTAGAAATAATTAAGATCTCTCTTATTCCTGTCAGCATAAGTGTTGATAACGAATAAAAAATCATAGGTTTATCATAAATCGGTAACATTTGTTTTGAAGTTACTTTTGTTAAAGGATAAAGTCGTGTGCCGGATCCACCAGCAAGAATAATTCCTTTCATACAATTCTCCTTATTTTTTAATTTTAAGTATCACTTCACATATGCTGTCTACATCCTCCATGCATAAGTCAGCATATAAAGGAAGAGTAAGTACACGTTTACTGTAATGTAATGCTACAGGTGTTTCGTTTACATCATATTTTCCCTGGAAGCATTCAAAAGTATTTGTCAGGGGATAAAAATATTTTCTTGCCCCTATACATTCTGCTGCAAGCGCGTCGAAAACTTCATTTCTGGATGCTCCATACGCTGCTTCTTCAAAAACAACAGGAAAATACGCGAAATTTGATACAACATTTTGCTGTTTTTTGCAAAGTTTAATTCCTTCAACATTGTCAAGATGTCTTTTATAGCGTTCAACTACAGCTTCACGCTTTGCGACTTCCTCATCTAAATGTCTAAGATTGCATATACCCATTGCTGCCTGAAACTCATTCATTTTTGCATTGCCGCCTACATATGCAACAGATTCAGGTCCATGAATGCCAAAGTTTTTCATGTCATTTAAAATCTGAACAAGGCTGTCATCATTGAAGCAAACAGCCCCCCCTTCAATTGTATTAAATACTTTTGTTGCATGAAAACTAAACATTGAAGCATCTCCAAAACACGCTGAATTGATGCCATTATATGTAACTCCAAATGCGTGTGCAGCATCATAAATCACTTTCAAACCATATTGATTTGCTATGCGGGCAATTTCTTCAACATTACACATATTCCCATAAACATGAACAGGCACAATAGCACATGTCCTGCCTGTAATAAGAGATTCAATCTTTGTAACATCAATCGTGTAATCATCCGCGTTGACATCACAAAAGACGGGAGTAAGACCATTTCTTACAATCGCATGAGTTGTTGATGCAAATGTAAACGGCGTAGTAATTACTTCTCCTCCTTTTGGGAGGTTCATTGCAGCAAGAATGTTTTCAAGTGCAAGATGTCCATTAGTGTACAGTGTCACGTGAGCAACCCCAAGCATTTTTTCAAGTTTAGCCTGTAATTGCTTGTGTTTAACACCCATATTTGTGAGCCAATGACTTTCCCATAATTCTTTGATTTCTTCGCAATATTCCTCATAATTTGGCATCGAGGAACGGGTGACTAATATTTCCATTGTTATTCTACCCCCACAATAAACACATAATTTTTAATAGCACTTCCGCTAATGTTCGGCATCATAGCGTTTCGTACATTTTTCAACCTGATAATAGCCAGCTTGTCCTATGACCTGCTTGTACAGATCCAAAAACATTCTTGAACTGGAAGCACTGACAAGGTGACCACAGCAAATAAGACCGCCACTTGGATTTATAGGCTTGCTTCCTCCGAATGCTATATTACCGTCCTCAATCACCTCATACTCATGTCCAGGAGCAGTAATACCAAAATTGGAAATAGTAGCATACTTTGAACTTGTAAAGCAGTCATGTGTCTCAAAGCAATCAATATCGTCAACAGTTAAGCCACGCCTCTTGTAAGCATCAATATAATCAATGCTGCCATCGTCCTTATATTTTTCCGCATATTCAGAGCTTCATTAATAAACTGGAATCCGATTCTGTTTCCGAGAAATGCAGGAGAATCTTTTAATTCAACAACTGTTATGAATAACTTATCCTTCAGATATACCTTCTGTTCTTCAGCTAATTCTAAATCAGAATACTTCATATGAGTAAACTCACAAATCGGCATAATATATGGAGGATTAAACATATGAACTCCAAAGAAATGTCCTATCATTTCTCAGTATAGCATTTAGCCAAAATCGTAATGGAAAGACCAGATGTTCCAGTGCATGCAATACTGTCTGCCAAACCAATTTTACATTTCTCGGAATAGTCTTCTTTACTCTTTCTATATCACGGGCAACACAGTATACTTTGACGTTGCCAAACAAATCAAATATACCTGCCACATTTGCGCACATAGTGCCTGTTGATCCAATGACTGTTACTGTTCTGATACTTAACATATATTCAATCCCAGTATTTTAATCTTTCAACTGCTTCTCTGTAATCGCTTTCCAAAACGCCTGATATAGTCAAATCAAGCCACTGACCATGCTTAAACACACAGGATCGCTTAACGCCTTCTTCTTTCCAACCGCATTTCTTATACAATCCTTTTGATGCAATATTTTCATTAAACCAAGCTCCATCTAAACGATGAAGTCCCAATTCATCAAAAACATAGCGCATAATGGCCATAACAGTATCTGTCCCGATGCCCTTTGCTCTATTCTTTATATTTGCAAGTTTGATTCCATGATTAGCTGTACGATTTTTCCAGTCAATACCGATTAATGTAGCTATTCCAACTGCTCCGTCATCAGGCGTTTCAATAACAAATCTAAAATTCTTCTGATCATTCATGTTTTTTTCAAACCATTGCTTATGCTGTTCTATAGACAACGGAAAAGCCCAGCCAACAACAAAATTTTCAAGTTCAGGGTCGTTAAACATATCGCAAATCATTTGAAAATCATCCGATGTCATTGCCCTTAGTGTTACGATTTTACCCTTGATATTCATTATTCATCTCTCCTATTATAATATTAATGATATATTCGATATCAGATTCTATATACCGCTGATCACATGGAAGCGGAAGAATATTCTCTGCAAGACTAAATTCCAGAAATTCATCCGAAACTTCATTCAGTACATTCGGCCAAAGCATAGGAATATATACTTTTCTCGCCTGTAGTTTTTTACGGACAGTAGTTCCATTTTCAATCAATAAAGGATACGCAAAAGCTCCTTCAATTACTCTCAAATCAAGCTGGTTTATTTCTTTCAGCTTTTCATGATAAAACTTGTAATTCTCTGTACGTCTAATTTTCACAAAGTCATAGTCAATGCCATGAAGCAAATTAGCAGTGAGCTTTGACATCCTTTTTATCGGCTCATCAGCAAATAAGTGATTATTTGCTGAATATTCGCTATAAAACTCCGATGCCGTCCGCTCATATCTGCCAAGAAGAAAATGCATTCTGTCAAAGGATTCATCAACGGGCATTACCCTTTCAATATTCGAATCTGAATAAAGAAAAGCTCCATCCGCAACACCAAAAAATTTACGGCATGTGTAGAGAGTATCTGTATTTTCTAAAGGCATAGAATAATATGCCTGAGCGTTATCAATAATCACTCTTTCATATTTTATCTTGAGCGACATTAAAAAATCCTGACTAAGCTGTCCATAGAAATTGACAATATAAAGCCATTCATTTTCGGCAAGGACTACGTCCTCAGGACGAAAATCAATTCCTATATGATAATACCTGAAATCAACACTTTCTCTCTTACAGAGATTTGACACACTATCACATAGAAAATATGGAATAGCCAACTTCCTGATTTTCTTTGCTTCAATTAAATACGCAAGTGCATTTCTTCCGCTGTTAAGCGCTATAGCCTTTTCATGGAGCATCGATAAATGATATGTGTCTAATTCAATATATCCGCCATATTCTTTCATCTTAAACAACCTTTACACTTATCCAGTTCTCGGAATGATCCATCATGTCAAGCATTTGGTTCATACTTTCAAACTTCATAAGCAAAATTCCAAGAGTCGTATTTGCACCAGTAAATGTGGTTATTCTATCACCTGGTTTTACATTGATATGATTTTCAATAATCATCTGCTTTGCTGCTTTATCAATATTAATGGATTCCAAAATACCATTTGCATAACTATGTACAGCATAATATGCATAAAAACCATCATATGGTCTCATCTGAATATTTGTTAGCGATTCACCCATAGCAGCTTTTACCGAGCATTCAACAAGATCAATCCCAGTGCAATATCTAATGATATCGGGAATATAATTACCCCCATCTCTCGGTGCTACTTCCATAAGATATACGTTATAGTTTTTATCAATTCTTATATCAAAATTGTAGGTCGTTGTTCCCATATCAAGCAATGTGAGCAAACGCTGTATTTCATTATGAATCTTTAATTGCACATTATCTGGCATGTTATACGGGAAACTAGCGGAAATTGGTATAAATGGATTCTCGCAATTTGGATCAAAATGATCGTTCGCAAAGCATCTAAAAACAAGCTTGCCATCAATTGACAGTCCATCGCCTGCAATCTGATAACCAAATTTTTCGACAAATTCTTCGACTATGATTTTATGTCCTCTTGAGAATGACATTGCATATTCGAGTTTATTTCTTATTTCAAAGGAATCATCGATTCTGCTTACACCCTTACTTCCGGATGAATCAACAGGTTTCACAATAACAGGAAAGGAGAAAAAACTGTTTTTTAAATCGTTCTCTGCTACTTCGATATCATCATATCCCTTTGCTTTTGGAGTACAAAACCCATTTTCGGACAGTAAAGACCTGAATTTATCTTTATTGCAAAGAATATCTACCGATCTATAAGGGCTGCCAGGAAGTTTCATTTTTTCCGCAACATAAGCTGCTGTTGGTGCTGCTGGATCAGAAGCATAAGCAAGAATTCCATCAATCTGTTCTTTTTTTGCCACTTCAAGCACAGCATCTTTATCGGTTGTACTGACAAGGTGAAACTTGTTAGCAACATACTGACCGGGATTATCTGTTAGGTAATCACATAAAACAGTATAGTATCCTAATCTTTTGGCTGTTTCAATTGCGATAATTTGCTGGACTGATCCACCCAATAATAGAATTTTTTTCATAATTACTCTTCCTTCTTTTTTATTGTCTGTTTTTTTGATTGTTGATATAAGATATTCAAAGCTATCTATATGGAATATGATTGAGCCGGATATATAGACAATTATTCCAATAAATATTTGCAGCATTAAACCAAACAAATTATTTAGTGGTAGAAAACCTACAGCATATACAATCATCACCATCAGTATTGACAATATCATCTGCGTAAGAATATTTTTAATCTGTTGAAAATAACCGTATCCCAGTAACTTCTTATTTGGAAAAGAATTAATTATTTGACTAATAAACGAAACGTAAAGCATGCTATATGCCATCGCAATAGCTTTATATATCAAGTCAATTATGTAAATCATAACTTTCGATTTTACAAAGACCATCTTAAGCCTAAACCTTACTGTAACCATAACAATTAGCCGAAGAAACAGGTGTATCTCGGCTAATTATCTTATTCTTACCAATCGGTACGCTGTCACCGTATATAATAGCACCGCTCATAAATATAAACTGTTTGACTCCTCCATCTTTTGCTTTCTGAGCTGTCTGAACAGTAAGATCTGTATTACCTTATAATAAAGCTTTTCACGCTCTGCACTTATTTTTCCTGAATCTGAATGTGCAATACCGGCAACATGAAAAATTGTATCATAGTCTGAAAAGCTTTTTTCTTTCCATGATTCATCATATCTATTGTATCAACTATGTATTCTTCAATCCAGATTTCATGTAATTTTCAAATGAAACACTAATTTTTTTATATTATATTACCAATAGCCTTTTTATCATTATCAGAAAATTTAATTTATCAAAACATTTCATTAATAATGCAATTTCTTTTGCTATACACCCATATTGTCCGGAACAAAAATAAGTAAACTGTTTTCTGTATACTGTATTCCTATTAAAATACTGCTATCCTTTTATTAAAAACTAACCTGTATTAAATCGGTATATTGTTCGAATATTTAATTCCATACAAAAGATAATGTTGTTGTATATATACAAAATTTGCTTTTAATGTCACAAACTACCTGATATCTTTTTTTGCTTTGATATATATATAATTATATATGTATAGTTTTTTAATACTCAAAAAAAATTAACTTTTAATATTATACACCAACAGATTACAATTTGTCAACGCCTTAAATTAATATTTTTCTTATCTTATAGTACTCAATAAATAATATCCTGTTAATAAAAATACTAGAGTGTTATACTTATATTGTGAATAATATGATTAAAATGTCAAAATGGCTATTCTGAATGTTTGATTGTTTATTATAAAAAACTTTGCTGATTTAAGGTTAATAAGCTTTAATAACGTCTTGAAATTTGCGAAATATTACAATAAATTCTAAATCTAATCTTTTGACGTCTTAATCATAATATAATTATAACATTATAAACTAAGATTTTAAAAACATATGGGAAGTAAGAAACTGATAAACACATAAAATCAAGGAAACATGACGGAAATAACGACATATTTTAGTGCGTTTATAAAAACAAATGCTTTAGTTTGAAAAAGAAAAAGATTTCTTACTGCCACTTTCACATAAAAAATAAGGTATCAATACAAAATCAAAATAGTAAAAGTCAAGGTAAATTCAGCAACGGTTATAATCACTGAATGTAGTAAGTATTTGGTTTAAGATAGCTATATTAGAAAACAGGTTCAATATTTGTGATTGTCAAGAGAATTGAGCCACTGACTTAAAAAATATTGAGTTGTATCAATCAATTTTCAGCCATAATTCCACTATAAATATTAAAGTTATTCTTCAAAATTTTTTCTTATCAGTAATTTAAATTTTTTTGGGAATTATAATATCAAAAAAATATAAAATAATCGCAGGAGAAACAAAACCTATAAGATAAGAAATTGAGCTTAACAAATCTCCCCTCATAATAAAAAAAGCAAATCCGGGGAGGAAAGGATAAATAACATTTGTAATTTTAAATTTGTTTTCATTAGTACTTAAGCTTTTGTCGTATTCTACCTGGCAATATGTACTGACATAAGAAAACATTATCGCAAATAATACCACACCTATTAATCCAAAATTAATATATCCTTCACCGATATATGGACATGATACATTAGTAAAAATCCATCCTAACTTTTCTCCTATCATCGCTCCTGATCCTATTGGTTTATCCGGCCATACAGATCGTGGTATAAAGAAAAATATGTTCCCTAATATTTGACTTCCAAAACTTATATCATACTTATCTTTGTAAATCAAACATCTGCATAACATAGAAAAACTATCATAGTCTCCTTCTAGCAAATCATTACTAAAATTTATCTGATACTGAGAAAATTGTGTTAAATCATTATATGTATTATATCTAAAAAAGTTAAGAACAGGAAAAAGTATTATCATTCCAAAAACAATTACCAACTTAAAGATATATTTATTTACAAAATCTTTTTTATAAAGTATTATTAATCCTATATATATTACAGCGCATTGATATCTCGGTTTACCTGTTGGAAAATTGATTAATACAGTAAGAATCAATAAGATTATTACTTGAATTCGACTATTACTATGTCCTTTTATTCTTTTGTAATACATATTAAGTGATAATGATATTGCAGGGAAAGAGCAAAACATACAACTGATAATAAGAGAAACAGCAGAATTATCTATGTGAAATCCATTAGTACTTCTGGCAAATAAGTTATAAAAGCCTACATTAGAAATGTAAATCAAAGAAAATATAACTGATATTATAAATGATAAATTCAATATAAATTCAATTTTTTTATAGTAGAATATTGTTTTAGAATATCTTTTTTTAAAATTTGATTTTAAAAAAAGATTCGAGAACATAAACATACATATAAATAATAATATTACTAAATTTGATTCAAAAACAATTTCTGTTGTGATTTCATTACTATTCCACCAAGGAAATTTTCCAAGGCAAAATTGAACAACAGGTGCTAAAAACATGAAAAGAAACATAAATACCCATACAATTTCTTCAATACTATACCCATGAGAACTTTTCTTAACCATATTTAAACAAATAATAAAGGCATTGACTAAAAACATAATAATAACACAGAAATTATCTGCATTAAGTACAATAACATTATTTAAAACAATAAAGCATATTAAAGTAATAATTGAAAAAAAAACAATTCCTTTAATACTTATTTGTATTTCTTTATATTGCTGCATCACATTTTCTCCTTTTGTCTCTAATATAATGTATTTAATTATCTTATTAATTCTGACTATATGCAGAATGCTCATATTAATTTTTTGTAAAAGTCTTATGCTGTTTTATATACTTAATAAATTGAACTTTAAGGTAAATATGAGCTAGTTTTATTAATTATATAATATATAAATTATTATGTCAATATTTTTACAGGAATTATATGTATATAATTAGAATTAATTTCAAAATCTATTTTTGAATCACTAAATTATTTTCATTATCCCATATTTTTCGTTTGTATTTTTTTAAAATTTATGTTACAATTAAAATTACGTAAGTTCATTAACCTTGAGGTGATTTTTTGAAAATTAAGACCATATACATAAAAAATTTCGGAAAGCTTAAAAATTTCAGACTTGACCTTAAACCGGGGATGAATGTTATATATGGTGATAATGAAGCCGGCAAAACAACAGTGATGAATTTTATTAAAATGATGTTTTACGGTTCAACTGCAAAATCATCTGATATCAGTAAAAACCCGAGAAAGAAATATGCTCCATGGGATGGAAGTCCTATGGGCGGTTTTATTGAATTTAACTTTCTGAATATAAACTACAGACTGGAACGTGAATTTGGCAGTTCAAATATAAGTGATACAGTTACTTTGTGGAATACAGATACAGGAACCGAAGAACCTATAAGCTGCAAGTATGATGTCGGTGAACAGTTTTTCGGACTTGGTGCTTCGGCATTTGAAAGAAGTGTATTTATAAGTGGAATGACGTCTGTGATTACGGGAGCTGACAAAGATGATGAAGTATCAAAACGTCTTATGAATTTTGCAACGTCATGCGATGATGCGGTTTCATATGAAATAGTCAGAAGACGTCTGAAAACAGCTCATGAACAGCTTCGTTCAAAAAGTGGAAAAACAGGTGCCCTTGATAAAATGACGCAGCAGCTTTCAGAAAAAACAGAGCTTCTTGCAGATGCAGAAATAACAGAACATAAAAAGCTGAAGGATGAGGAATATTATCGCTCCCTGTGTGAACATTTAAAATTAAAAAAACAATACTCGGATAAAATCTCGCTTCATATAAAAGAGCAGAAGATAATAAGAGAGCTTCACTCTCTTGAAGTTCAGAACCGTAAAAATATTGCTAAAAACGAACTTCATCATAAAATTGATAATTTATACAATAAAATTTCAAACGGAAAATTTATTGTAAATGATCAGTTTCTTGATGAATGTAACAGCATGCTTTCAAAAATAAATTATCTTAAAAAAGTATACACGGAAAAGAAAGCAGAATTTAATTCTTTGTCAAATGATATTCTGGAGCTTCATCTGGATGAAAAAATTCAGGAAAACTATGTTGAACTTGACATTCTTTCCGAAAGGAAAAAGGATATCAAAACAAAAATTTCTGACTGTGAGAAGGGTCTTGAAAATCTTTATTCATCTCTTTCAGAGCTTGATAACAGGCTTGCCCAGACACATATGAAGGAAGAGCTTTATAATGAACGCCTTGCAGATATGGAATCTCATAATAACAGTCTGATGATTAATTATCTTCTCCCTGTCGTTTCAATATTTATAGTTATTTTTGCTGTATTTGTGAGAAATCCGTTTATTCTGACAGCACTTATTCCTTCAACCGCAATAATTTTTACTGTCGGAAAAATTATTGAAGCTTCTAAAAAGAAAAAGGAAGAAAAAAATTCAGGCTCTGAAAAATCAGCACCTGATTATGAAAAAATATACAGTCAGATTGAAACTCTTAAAGCTGAATACACTGAAAAAACAGGGCAGCTAAAGCAGGATATTCTTATTTTAAACGACGAATATACAGACGCTGAACAAAAAAGTCATGACCTTGAAATACATAACAACAAACTTATCTCACAAAAAGAGCAAAAAATAAACGAACAGTCAGGCCTTAATGACCGCTTAAATTCAGCAAGCAATGAAATAACACAATTAACCATAAAGCTCATGACATTGTTTTCTACATACAAAAAAGTATCCGGCATAGCCGAAATAGAATCGTATATTTCAGATGCACAGTCTGTTATTTCTGAAATAGAAAAAACTCAGGCAATTTTAAACTCAAAATATGATGAGGACAACCTTGATGACACGCCTGAGACTATAAGAGAAAAAATGATCATTATGAAAAAAAAGCTTTCTGAAATAACAAGGAAATCAGGTCCCCGCCTACTCACTGACCAGCAGCTTGAGGTGCTCGAAACAAATCTTGAAGCCGCACAAAATGAAATTTCAAAGCTTAATGAGGATATAATTAATATCCGTTCAAAAATAAGCTCACAGTATCATATAACCGAATACCCTGAAAAAATCAGAAATGATATATCAGAGATCAAAAAGGTTATAGATGATATGAATCAGTTTGACACATCTATTGAAATAGCGGCTTCAGCACTTGAAGAAGCTGGAAATGAAATACGTCAGACATTTGGTCCGAGGCTCAATAATAAAGCAAAAAAAATTTTTTCTCATCTTACAAACGGAAAATATTCAGAAATACTTGTTTCCAAAAATCTTGATATAAATGCGGCTGAAAACATAACAGGGAAAATACACCAGTGGCAATATTTAAGCAGTGGTACTGCAGAGCAGGCTTATTTATCTCTTCGTCTGGCAATAGCTGATATGATTACAAGGAATCAGATACCGCTCTTTCTTGACGATGTATTTATGCAGTATGACTCTGAGCGTGCGCAAAAAGGGTTTGAATTTATATCAGAATACAGCAGGCTTAATCAGGTGCTTTTCTTTACATGTCATAAATATAGTTATTATTCGGCGGATATGGTTAAGTTGTGAGTTGGGAAAGGGTTTCGATTCTGCGGAATCGACCGGGCTTTGCGGTCGCGCCTTTGACCTTCGCCTACATATCCGCCTCAGTTTGTGGTGTTACTGAATAATTATTTTCTAAGAACAAATAAAAACTACGGAGGTTATATATTATGTTTAAAAAATTAGCATGTTCTATTTTGATTTTATCACTCATTGCAATGACAGGATGTAAGGATGATAAAAAAACGACGGTTGCCTATAATTCAGATTCATCTTCTGTAACAGTAAAAGCAGGGCCGAAGGGTGATGCTAATATATCAGATACACTTGATATTCAGAAATGTGCAGATGAAGCAGTAAAATTCTTTACTGAAGGAGATTATCCTAAAATGGATATATCAATTTCTCCTCCTGTTAAAGAAAATGATTTTTTTAATATTATTATAGTTGCAGCTGACCGCCCTGAAGATGAAAATATATATGCGGAGTGGCTGAAAACATGTCTTGAAAAGCTTAATTCGGAAGCAATCAGACAGAACCCGGAGTTAAGACCATCGTCTGACGGATATTACGGTGAATTATTCGATAAATATTCCGTAATGCTCACTGCTACCTGTAATGACGATATAATAACAAGATGGCCGGTAAATCAGAAAATAGAGGCTGGCAATCATGATGCAATAAAGGTTACTGAAGGCACTCTTGATCTCAGCGGTCTGGAATAATGAGGTGATAAATTGTCGACATATCTAATTGACTTTGAAAATGTAGGTTCAGACGGACTTGACGGTGTTTCTGAGCTTACAGAAGAAGATAAAGTAATAATATTTTACAGCATAAATTCAAACAGAATTTCCATTGAAACTCATCAGGCTATTTGTTCAAGCCATGCTGATTTTGAATATTTCAGAATTTCATCAGGCGGTAAAAATGCTCTTGACTTTCAGCTCTCAACATATCTTGGATATCTCATCTCAGCAAACAATAATGATAAATACTATATTATAAGTAAAGATACCGGCTATCAGCATATATTGAAGTTCTGGAAAAACAAAACAGAAGAGCTAGGTATAAACGCTTCGGTCATATGTATGTGTGCCATCTCTCATGATGATAAAACAGATATAATTGTAAATATCCAGGACAGCATACAAGATGAAAATATAACAAGTGATTCTATTGCGAAAACACTAACAACTATGTCTGTAATATCAAATAAACTGGCTTTTAAAAATTATCTTGCAAAAAAATTCGGCAAAGAACAAGGTATCAGGATATATAATGATATAAATATTGAAAATGCATCAGACAAACAGGACCTTTACCACCGGATTGTTGCAGTTTTCGGGCAGGGACAGGGAGCACTTATTTATAAAAAGTTAAAGCATCTTGTAAAGTAGATTACAGGGATTTCGATTCGCACGAATGGACCAGGCTTTGCGGTCGCCTGGACTTCTATTCTTCACTTTATGGTATTACTGAATAGTAACAAGAGAAAGGTCATATACGCTATGAAGCTTATGGTTGCATCCGATATACACGGCTCGTCAAAATACTGCCGTAAACTTATTTCAGCATTTGAAAATGAAAATCCGGACAAGCTGCTTCTGCTCGGTGATATACTTTATCACGGTCCCAGAAATGATTTGCCTGAAGAATATTCACCAAAATCAGTTATACATATGCTGAACAACATTAAAGAAAATATTTTATGTGTCAGAGGTAACTGCGATACTGATGTCGATCAGATGGTTCTTGAGTTTCCTATCATGGCAGAGTACTGTATTCTCTATGTTAAGAACCGAATGATTTTTGCAGCTCACGGTCACAATTTCAACGAACAGAATCTTCCTCCTGTAAATAAAAATGATATTTTACTTAACGGACATACTCATATTCCGGCATTCAGAGAAAATCAAGGAATATTCTACACCAATCCTGGTTCTGTTTCAATTCCAAAAGAAAATTCGGAACATCAGTACATGATTATTGATGATGATTATTTCACATGGAAGGAGCTTTCAGGTACTGTTCTGAATAAAATCAGTATATGACAAAAATTATAGATAATAAAAAATTACTTCTCCATATCTGCTGTGCTCCATGCTCAGTGTATTGCATTTCAGCACTCAGAAATGAAGGTATCGAACCGGTTGGCTTATGGTACAATCCGAATATTCATCCGTTTACAGAATACAAAATGAGAAAAAATACACTTGTTGATTATGCCGATAAAATTGATTTAAAACTCGTTATTGAAAATGAATACGGACTTAGAAGCTTTATAAACGGAGTTTATCCTGACTTTGATAACAGATGTGAATACTGTTATAATGTCCGTCTTGATAAGACCGCAGAATACGCAGCTGAAAACGGTTTTGAAAGCTTTACAACTACCCTGCTTGTAAGTCCATATCAGAATCATGAACTTCTGTGCCAGACAGCAGAAAAAGCTGCGACAAAATACGGCATTAAATTTTCTTATCATGATTTCCGCACAGGCTTCAGAGAAGGTCAGGATAAGGCAAGGGAAATGGGAATGTATATGCAGAAATACTGCGGATGTATATTCAGCGAAGAGGACCGTTATAGGAAGAAAAATAAAAATCATTAAAAAATCAGCATCTTAAAAGTTTATTACTTTTAAGATGCTGATTTATTTTTACAGATCCAATCCTGCGATTACGCTTTTTAATTTATCAACGGATTCGTAGAGCTTCTTATTTTCTTCATCATTAAGTCTGATATCAAGTACCTTCTTGATTCCGTTGCTTCCTACTATTGCAGGGACGCCTATGCAAACATCATCTACTCCATAATGTCCGTTTACAAGGCATGAAACCGGCAATATGGAATTTTCGTTGCGGACAATTGCCTTTACTATTCTGTTGACAGCCATAGCGATTGCATAATATGTTGCACCTTTTTTTTCTATAACAGTATATGCGCTGTCACGCACATCTTCAAAAAGACTATGAATTGTATTTCCGCCGCATTTGCCGCATATACTACAGAAATCATTCAGATCAACACCTGATACATTTGCACTGCTCCATACAGCAAGCTCACTGTCACCGTGTTCTCCTATAATAAAAGCATGTACACTTCTGCTGTCAACGCCAAGATGATCTCCAAGCAGATATTTAAGTCTTGATGTATCAAGCACTGTACCAGAGCCTATTACCCTGTCGCTCGGAAAGCCTGATATTTTCATTGCGGCGTAAGTAAGAATATCCACAGGGTTTGAAACAACCAGAAGAATACAATCCTTATTGACAGCTGCTATCTGAGGAATAATACTTTTAAAAATAGTTATGTTTTTGTTTACCAGATCAAGACGTGTTTCATTTGGTTTTTGTCCTGCTCCGGCAGTAATTATTACTATATAACAATCACTGAGATCTTCATAGCTTCCGGCATAGATCTTCATAGGGCTTTCAAATGATACTCCATGATTGAGATCCATTGCCTCGCCTTCTGCTTTATCTTTATTTGCATCAATAAGAACCATTTCTGAAAACAGCCCGCTGTTCATAAGCTTAAAGGCAATTGATGCACCTACAAAGCCACAGCCTATAACTGCACATTTTTGTTTATTCATATCGTTCCTCCAGTTTTTATACATAAAATAGTTTTATCCAATAATATTATATCATAAAGGAGGAGGTATATTCAAGGGTGTGAATAGAATAAATAATATGTTATATTGAGAATTTTGTGTTTAATTAAGCAGAAGTTTCGACTTTGCGGAGTCTACCGGGCTTTGTGGTCGCCTGGACTTAGCTCATATTTGCCTAACTTTATAGTTTGCTTGATAGTAACGTCAAAAAATCTCTGTCAATCTTATTTCACCCGTTTTTCATTGACAAATAGCATATAATGTTGTAAAATTATAATAGATATTTTAGTAAAACATATAATATTATATAGTGATCACAGGGGGAAATGAAATTGTACACACGTAATACCAATGAAATATGGGTAGATGAAAATTTCTTTGAATCAATTGTAAAGCATCAGTGTCATGATAAAATAAAGGAAGCTGCAAAAAAGCTTAATGAATATGCTTCAGGATTAAAAAAAGAACTCGATGACTGTGCGTCAGATATATGGATTAAAATTGAAGACAAAGATATTTACTATATTCACAAGCATCATATACTTATCCCTGATATCACATCTTTTAAATGCTCGTCAGTAAATGAAGATCATTTTATTTATATGTTCAGCGGGTACAGCGGAAGAATCATAAGTGAATATGAAGCCTTTGACTTATTTTATGTAAATAAAAACACAAACGTATTTTTTGTAGATGATACATGGTTTACTTCATTTGGAGATAACCACTGTGTAGTAAGGTACAAGACAAAAGAAGGAAATGAGTATGAGTGTATAAACTCTAACGGTAATATATCATGCTGCTACAAAAGCCTGTTTAATAAGTGTCATTCATGCAGCTGGGGATATGGAATAAAAATACCTGTCTTTGACCTTGAAAAAAAGTCCGTTATGGAAAACATGATAACCTATAATCTTATTCCTGAAAAGCTTTCAATACTCTCAAAGTCATTTTTAAAAGTTATACAGAGCCTGTATTCCGCAGGATATATTCAGATTAATGAGGGTCTTATTTATTTTACAGATAAATTTGCCAATGATGTTCTGAATGATAAAATAAGTGAGCTTTTTGGAATTTCTCTAAAAAAAGAAAATTTAGCTGATAAAATAAAAGACTATGCACAGTTCAATACAATAAAGCTTGATGAAAAATTTCGCAGTCAATACATAAAAAGGCTACTTATGTGTGATAAAATACGTGCAGAAATAGAAGAATATGATCAGAAACAGCTTACTGACCCTAATCTTGGAACGTGGGAGCTGTGGGATGATGAGCAGCATACAAATGACTTATATAAAATAAAAACAGATATGACCCTTGTTGCAAGAAACCCGTTATATGATGTAAAAGAAGACGGAATTGTCGGAATTGATTTCGGAACGAAAAGTACCATTGTTGTTTACCAGGACGGAACTGATGTAATAAAACCAATGCGTATAGGAATGGGACATCTTAGTCTGCAGATATCACCTGAACAATATGAAAACCCGACAGTTATGGAAATTAAAAATCTTGAGAATTTTCTCAGGTGCTACAACAGCCGCAGCGGTCGTCCTCAGACAGAATGGGCTGATTTAACCGTATCCCATACAGCATACAATTCAATGACATCCGGGAAAATATCGGACAACTTTTATTCTTATTTTTATGATCTTAAGCAATGGTGTGCAAACCATAACCGCAATCATATTATGACTATCGTTGACCAGTGTGGAAACAAATATGAGCTGTCACCGTACATTTCGGACAATGACAATAATTTTGATCCTATTGAAATATACGCATATTATCTCGGAACATTCATAAATAACATGCGTAATGGAATTTACCTTGACTATCTTCTCTCCTTCCCTATTACATATGAAAAAGAACTCAAGCAAAAAATAATTTCAAGCTTTGAGAGAGGAATTAAAAAATCCCTCCCTTTGTCAGTGATAAACGACAGTCACTGCATGGATATATTCAGCGTCGGACAAGGTGTAAGCGAACCGATAGCATATGCTATCACAGCATTTGCCGAATATGGTTTAAAGCCAAAGGCCGGTGAGGAAATGCTGTATGGTGTTTTTGACTTTGGAGGCGGAACGACTGATTTTAATTTTGGTACGTACAGACGTGCAGATGTATCCCTGAAGAAAAAATATGACTTTGTTATTACTCATCAGGGCTCAGGCGGTGACAAATACCTTGGAGGAGAAAACCTTCTTGAGCTGCTTGCTTTTGAAATATTCAAGGCCAACTATAAACGTCTGCTCAAACGTAAGGACGGAATTTTTGATTTTAACGGTGCAGAATTCACACTTCCTCCTGAATGTGATACATTTCTCGGTTCTGAAACAATTATTTCTGTTTCACAGAGAGCAAAGAGAAATACAAAGCAGCTTATTGAAAAACTACGTCCGTACTGGGAAAATATTGACTTTGAATATACTGTCAGACTTCCATTTGATTCCTCACTTCACAGACTGAATACTGTCAGACATAAAGAGCTTGATGAAAAATCACTTAAAATTATTGACAATATTAAAAAAGGATTTATCAGAGTGGACCTGTTTGACAATTCAGGTCAGCTTATCCCGGATTTTGAGCTTGACATATATAATGAGGATCTTGGCATAGACATAAACCTTGAAGAAATTCTTGAAAAAAGAATCGAAAAGGGTGTACGTCAGTTTTTTAATGCATTGCAGAATTCATTTGATCACAAGAGAATACTTGAAGCAAACGGTATAGAAATATTTCTTGCCGGCAATTCAGGAAAGTCACCTATACTTAAAAAACTTTTTGACAAATACATCCGTATATTTTCAAAGTCAGAGTCAGGTATAGTTGAGCCTCATTTATTCCGAATATATCCGTCACTCGGGACTCCTGAAGCAGCCAAAATACAGGAAGTAAATGGCATTCATTCGACTCCGGGTGAATTATCCGGCCCTACCGGAAAAACCGGCGTTGCATATGGCCTGATAAAAGGAAGAACCGGTTCACGTATCAAGGTTATATCAGAAGTGAGCGACGACGATCAGTTAAAATTCAATTACTATCTCGGACACTGTGAAGATGATATTTTCATTACGGATATTTCAAATAAGACTAAAACAGGTGTGTGGACTGAGTTTACCACTGCTGATATTTCAAGGATTGAAATATATTATACAGACCTTCCCGAAGCCGCAGGAAACAGAATGCCTGTAAAAAGTATGAATAAAAAAATTATAAGACTAAAAAATACTTTTGACGATGCTTCGGTATACATCCGCATTTTAACACATTCTTCGATTGAATATGTTGTTTCCAGAAAAGGTGAAATTGAAAACAATATTTTTCTTACCGAAATACGCAGAATTGATTTTTCATGATAATAAAAGTTCTCCCAGTATAGTACAGGGAGAACTTTTTTAACTTACTACACACATTATATTTATCTATTGGTCTCTGTATTTATTATTTAATGTCTCATTAAATAAATCTGCCTGCTTTTTATCAAGAAAATATCTTGAAGAACATGTTATCACATATACCAGTGCAACAGATATACACATCATTATTATTCCTGGAATACTCAGCTTCATCCATCCAAACATAACACTAATAAATATCATCACTACGCACAGAATAACATAATGGACCGCCGTCATTATTATAAACCCTTTTGTTGTATTTATCTCTCTGCTGAAAAAAGCAGCTGTGATAACTGCTGTTGCAGCACCTGAGATAACAATCTGCCATAGAGTATCTGATGACACAGTATCTGCTCCGGATAGAGTTATGTTTAAAGCACATATAATTATGATTGCGGTTGTAATATACATAAAATATTTTATTGATTCTATAATAATTTTCATCGTCTCTTGCCCTCCGATATCCCGATTTTCTCTTTTAAATCCGGTACATACTGCCTTGATATAACTGTTTTCTCACCGTTTTTCAGAAACGCATCAAAGCGTCCGTTTAAAGTAGGTGAAAGCTTCACTATCTTTGATACATTAACTATAACTGATTTCGAAATTCTTAGAAAATCAGAACGCGTATACATACTCTCTATCTCATAAAGCTTCTGCTTTACTTCATATACATTTTTTTCGCAGTATGCAAATACTTTGTTATCGACTGCTTCAAAATAAAATATATCCTTTGGAGGAAGCTTTACAATACCATCGTCACTGTATGCTGTTATCCTGCTCCTTTCTGATTTAAGCGCATAAATAAGCTCCATAATGTCACTGTCGAGCTCAGCACATCTTATTATGATTTCATCTTCTTCTCCCTGATCCGGAGTTTCAATAATTATTTTCATCCGTCAAAGCATCCTCTACTATACTATTTTATCTGTCAGTTTTCTTTTTTAATCCTATTAAAAATGCACCAAGCATAAGAAATGCCAATCCGCATACTAAAAGAATAATCAGGCTTGTCGTTACTGTTATTTCATTGTTAAATGCATTAAGCGTTATTCCCATAGCTTCTGAATATTCACCTAGCATATCCTGCGGAACATCGCTGAAAAGTGATTCCAATACAGGCTTTGTCATAACATTTCTGAACATTACTGTACTATAGATAACCGGAGTACATTTCATTGCAGAAGCAATTTCGTCTGCAATTGAACCGATCGGAAGATATATACCTCCAAGAAATCCTACCAGTGTTCCTACGATCGTACCAAGTCCGCTCCATGCGCCTTCGGTTTTCGCTGTTATAGCAGCAATATACATAATTGCTGCATATGTAAATGAATTTACTGTTATCATTCCAAGTAATTTTAAATGTACAATAAATGAAAACGCATCTGCTCCCTGCATTACACAGTAAACTTCTGTTATTGCCAGTGTTGCTGTACATACTACAATAGATGAAAGCCATGCTGAACAGATATATCCTGCTGAAACCACAACTCTGCTTAAAGGTGATGTATAAATTGCATTTATTTTTCCTGTCGTTCTGTCCTTTATCATTGCAGACAGGCATGAAAGAGTTACTGTAACAGCGTTTATAGAAATAATCCCCGAACATGTCCAGAGAAGAACAACAAGCTTTGCATTTTTTTCATCCTCTGCTGCATCACGTCCCTGTATATCTTTGAGAAATCCAGTCAGGGCATCAACATTCATATCTCCAAGGAAGAAAAGCATCAGTGCTATTACTACTATCATTGACATTAACGAGAAAAAGACTGCCCCCCTGTCTCTTAAATATATACGCATATTTCTTTTAACAAGTTCAATAAACTGTGACATTCTATATCCCTCCATTTTACTTTTGATTTACTGCGTTCAGAAAAACATCATCCATATTTCCCTGAACAACTTCAAAGCCATCTATCATATTTTTGACACTGACTATCTGCGAAAGCATTTCTATTGTTTTACCCGAAGAAAATTTTACTCCGTAATCCTCAGATACAGGACAAATGCCATCATTTTCAAGGATAGTAATGATTTTATCTTTATTTTCCGGTTTGCAGTAAAGTCTGACGGAATCAGAAGTGTATTTTTGTCTTAGTTCAAATGGAGTTCCCTCTGAAATTATTTTTCCATCATTTATTATGATGATTCTCCCTGCAGAAGCAGCCTCCTCCATATAGTGAGTTGTAAGAAATACTGTCATTCCTGTGCTGCAGCGAATGCTCTCTATTGTATGCCATACATCCTGTCTTGTCGCAGGATCAAGTCCCGTTGTCGGTTCGTCAAGGAACAGTATTTCCGGTGTGTGCATAAGAGCTGCAGCAATTTCACATCGACGTTTTTGTCCGCCTGAAAGCGAACTATATTTTTTTACCAGTATATCATCAAGTGATAATATTTCTTTTAATTTTTTCAGCTGCTTTAATGTCTCACTTTTGGGTGCACCATGAAGAATGCCCCTACATATAAGATTTTCTTTTACTGTAAGTATATCATCAAGACAATTCTGCTGATAAACTATACCTATTTTACGTCGTATTTCATTGTCCCCGGTTCCTGTTTTGTGACCGCATATCTCAGCTTCTCCTCCGTCAGGAGAAATAAGAGTTGAAAGCATATTAATCGTTGTTGACTTTCCGGCACCGTTTACACCAAGAAAGCCTATCATTTCACCTTTCTTTACAGAAAATGAAATATCATTGACTGCTGTAAAATTACCAAATTTTTTAGTAAGATTTTTTACTTTAATTATGTCCATTTGTGTTGACTCCTTTCGTTTGGCTCTGTAATTATTGTATCAGAACTTAAGCATCCAATCAATAGCATTCAGGTAAGCTGCAAAATTGACACAGTAAAATGCATAAAAATCAAAACAAAAGGAAAAGACGCAGAGAACAATTTTCACTCTCTGCGTCTTTATAACAATTATCCTATAAATTCTTTAATCAAAGAATTATCAGGTACAAAGATTGTCGGTATTTCATGGAACTCTGACATGTATTTGAGCATCATACTCCTTAAATGATTATATTTGGTCTTGTCTGCATGAATAAGCTCATCATAAATAATGCTCTTATACACTGATACCTCATAATCTATAAATGTATCAATATCATAGTTTGCTCTGTACTTGTGCGGCATTATATACAGATTTTCGCCTCTCTGCACACTGTCATACATTGCAAAAATATCATCATAGCTTCGTCCCCTGAAAAGTCTGTCACGTATAAGTCTTCTCATAAGCCTTACATGTGAAGGATGAAGAATATCACCGCTGCTTGTTTTCAGTCTTGTTCTCACACTTACATAAATGCAGTCAGCTATATCACTCATATCATCAGTTACCTCAGGGTTCAATGCATGAATACCCTCAATAATAATTACCTCGTTTTCTTTTCTTGTTATCGGAGTAACAGATGAATAATCCTGATGAACAAAATCAAATACAGGAACGTTTGCTGTTTTGCATTCATTCATTAACTTCATATGCTGCTGAAACAGATTAATGTCGAGTCTGTAGGGTGACTCAAGATCAACGTTTCCGTTTTCATCCTTTGGAACGTTTCTCTCATTTATGTTTTTATTAGGAATAAAGTAATTATCCATTGAAACAATATGAGCATTAATATTAATTAAGGCAAGCTCATCCCTAAGGCAATATGCAGTTGTTGTTTTTCCTGAGCCTGACGGACCTGATAAAAGGATAATCGGCTTATGATCATCACTTATCTTTTTTGCAACATTGGCAACTTTATTTTTGTAATCATTATTGGTTTTTTTAATAAAAGAAACTACATCATTTGATGCGGCTTTATTTATCTGTGAAATATTTATACATCTCATTTAAAATAACTCCTTTCAAATTCATCTAACAGAGAATCTGCAAAACGTTTTTCCGTAATATCAAATCCTATAATATTCTGATTTTTCACATCATCACAAAGTGCATCCGGGCAATACGCAATGTCAGCAATATCAAGCATAGATACATCAAATTCACTGTCGCCTGCACAGATTATTTTATCAAATACAAACCTTTTCCTGAGTCTCGAAACCGCATTTCCCTTTGACAGAATATCCGGAAAAATATATACCTTATCCCCTATAACAAATGGTGATACAATATCAGGATCTAGTATTTTCTCAAGGCATTCCTTTGTTTTAAGAGGATCATGCGATTTGGTAAATACAAATAATTCATCCACTATACGTATCTCAAAAAATATATTGTTATCATTCTCAAGATATCTCATACCGGTCTTAAATTCCTTGATGCTGTCACTGATAAGTGCCTTTGATTCTTCAACCCACTGCAAATCGGGAACCCCGTCTATAAGCAAAATACCACCGTTTGCAGCAAGTGCCATATGCGATGGCTTTCCGTCAAAAAAATCTATACGAAGGTACTGCTCAACTGAACGGGTAGTAACAGGTACAAATTCTATATCCTTATTGCTGTTAATCTTTCTGAGTTTATTATATGCATAGGGAGTCATAAATGATAATTTTTTTCCATCTTTGACTTCAACACATACATCATCAGGGGATGCTTTTTTATATGAGTGAATAAGCGTATTATCGAGGTCACATGCAAATAAGTGCATTAATAATTCCTTTCTCTTAAATCGGTTACTATTTTTAAGTTATTATTATGGCTTCAGCAGGCATTCCGACTCTGCGGAGTCGACCGGGCTTTGCGGTCGCCCTGGACCTTCGCCTATGTATCTGCAAGGTCTTTTATTATGCCGCATGCTCTGTAGCATTTCATAGGGTACTGTGCTACCTCAATGTTCTTTTCTTCAGCGAGTCTGAAAATATGTGCAAGGTATTTTGTATCATTCATGTCATTTACTAGTATTTTCCACGGAATTCTACGGAGGAGCACGCGTGTCGTTTCGCCTATTCCCGGTTTTATAAAGTTAATATCTGATATATCAAACTCTTTTTGTATCTTAAGGACTTCTTCATATCCGCTTATTCCGCTATCGTTTTCTTCTTTTATACCGCTGTAATCAATATTATAATCAATAGTATCCATAACGGTATCAATAAACTCTGCTGACAAATCCTCGTTCTCCAGCTCACCGTAATAAGCGGCCCCATGAAAATCATTTTCGCCTATAATATCAGAGCGAAGGAATGTTCTGCTTATAAGGCCCGATACAGTAGAATTCAGGCATGAGCTTGGGATAAGAAAGTCAGATCTTGTACCGTACAGATCTGTTATATGTGCCGGATCTGCAAGTACTGCGAGCTTATCTGAAACGCCTTCATATCCTTCAAGCTCTTTACTCAGCGTTTTTAATATTGCGCCCTTCCCTGTCCAGCCGTCAACAAAACAGACTGTACCGGGAGCATGCCTTTTAAGAATATATGACATCGCATTTTTATCTATACCTTTTCCGCGTATAATCGAAACAGTATAATGATTTACTTTTATATCAGGATATTTTTTATTAAGATATCTCTTTATAATTATTCCTATAGGTGTTCCCGCTCTTGCAAGGGATACAAGCGTTATTTCCGAATTATAGATTCTGCGTATCTTTTCGGATACAATTGCTGCTGCCTCTGCAGTAATTCCAGCGTAGTTCCGGAGTGCTTCCTTATAAAGCTGAAAATATTTTTCACCCGGCTTATATTCAAGAGGCAGCATTTCACAGTAGTGACGGCCCGACTGGATAAGTTTTTCTCTTACCTTAGCAGGCTGTGGCTCAACCATCCCTGTAATGTCCTTGAGCAGAATAACAACATCTTTCTCACTGTATGACGAATACATTACATTTACCTCCATCTGACAAGAATAAATCTGCCGCATCCGGCAAATGCATTTACAAGCCTGTCTGTTTTAATATTTTCCTTTAATGAATCCGTTATCACAAGTACAATATCATAATTTCTGATATTAGGGTTGTAAATATATGTTTTTCTTGAATCCTCATATAGGCTCTCAACCTGGTATCTCGACCTGAGAGGATAGTCCCCGGTATTTTCGGCTACAATCGGGCTTCTTGTTGTAGAATGGGTTACAATGCTTTTTACGGCTGAATTTTTTTCTATGTACCTTGCGGTATATATTGCGGGATACATACATTCTTCTGTCCCTATTACAGCTACGCTCATTCCGTTAAAATCATATTTTAATAAAACATCCTCCGCAAGTCCCTCACATGCTGATATATATTGCTTTACAGGCAGTCCTGCTCTTGGATCAGCACGGCCTGAAATGTCATAAGCTTCATATTTACATGTGCATTCCGTTGTGACTGATTTCTTATTATATGTGTATACATCATTTGTCGATGTATGTGCACTGACACGCATAAGCCAGAAAAATTCAAGTCCTGAATAAAGAAGCTCCTGTTTTCTGTTTTCAGTCATTCCATTTATTATCGAACATGCCGCAAATACAGTTTTATCCGATACTTTATTTTTATTTTTAAGATCATTTATAAAATTTACTATTGTTTTTCCTGTAGTTATCTCATCTTCAACAAATATTATCACATCAGTATCTGAAAAAATCTCATTCCAGTTATTGCAATACAGAAGCTGCTCTGTTGCATGACTATGCTCTTCTCTGAACTCAGCGACAAGCTCATAACTGTCGCTTTTTTCCCTCGTTGTATGTATATAATATGAGTCAGGAAAACATGATGCGACACCTGCTCCCACTGCTGTAGCGGTTTCCGCAAATCCGATAAAGAGGACTTTTTTATTTTTGCAAAACGTTTCTATCTGTCCTGCCAGTTCAGAAAAAAGATTTAGTACATTTTCAGGATCACACGGAATATGCTTTCCCTGAGTACTGTTTACAAGAAGGTAATTTCTTTTGGAATTGTTTTCACGCTTTACCATCTTAACAAGCGAACTATCGGCAAAAAAAGATTTATTTTCAATTATTTCCAGCAATTTTTCTTAGTTCCTTTCATTTTGTCTTTCCTCTATTCTTTATATTAATGCCGGAGCGTACTGCTCCATTATTTTATATGCTGCTTTTATTCCGTCAACTGCCGCAGACATAATGCCTCCGGCATATCCTGCCCCCTCTCCGCATGGGTAAAGATTAGCCAGAGAAGGAGATATCATATTTTCATTTCGTATAATTCTGAGCGGTGAGGATGTTCTTGTTTCAGGTGCAGTCATTACTGCGTTTTTATTTTTGAAGCAATGCATTTTTCCTGAAAAATTATTAATTCCCTTTTCGAGCATTTCGTTTATGAAGACAGGGAAAAGTGAATTGAAGTCACATTCTGAAAGTCCCCTTGAATATGTCGGAACCAGATCAGTCTGTAGATTCGGTGTTTTATTCAGATAGCCTTCTACCGTCGTAGCAGGTGCTTTATAATTTTTTCCGGCAAGCTCAAATGCTTTCTGTTCGATCATTCTTGCAAAATTCATTCCATCCAGAGGAGAGCTTCCGAAGTCCTTTTCTGATACAGAAACCGCTATCGCCGAGTTTGCGTTTTTACCGTTTCTTGAAAATTCACTCATACCGTTTGTCACAACTCCGTTTTCTTCACTGGACGAAGGGACAACGACGCCTCCAGGACACATACAGAATGTGTATACTGCCCTTTCGTCATTTTGTCTGTATGAAAGCTGATATTCTCCTGCAGGAAGAAACGGATTATTTTTGTACTTTCCGTAAAGACTTTCATTGACATCATCCTGAAGATGCTCGATGCGTACACCAACTGAAAAAGGTTTAGTCTGCATCATTATTTTGTTTTCATAAAGCATATCAAAAGTATCGCGTGATGAATTTCCTATTGCAAGAACAACGGCTGATGTAGTGAAATTTCCTTTTCCTGTTTTTATGCTTTTTATTTTGCCGTCTGTAATATTAAAATCATTTACAGCCGTTTTAAAGTGAATTTCTCCTCCGTTTTCAATTATCCTGTTACGTATTGACTTTACAACACATCGGAGATTGTCGGTGCCTATATGCGGCTTTGCCTTTGTAAGAATTTCATCCGGAGCACCAAATTCTACAAAGCGTTTAAGAACATAGCGACAAAAAGGATCTTTTATTCTTGTTGTCAGTTTTCCGTCTGAAAAAGTACCTGCACCGCCTTCTCCGAACTGAACATTAGAGTTTATGTTAAGCATTCCGCCATTCCAGAAGGAATTTACCGATAAAGCTCTTTCATCTACAGATTCACCGCGTTCAAATACGACAGGTTTATATCCGTATTCTGAAAGAACAAGTGCACAAAACAGACCGGCTGGTCCAAAACCGACAATAGCGACCTTACCGTTACCGTGCCTGTCAGATATTATAGGTTTTGGGCATTCGCTTTCTATATGCTGACAAAAGGGTTTTTTCTCACAGATTTTTTTTTCTGATTTCAGATCTCCAAGCTCCACATAAACGGAGTGGACAAAATGTATTTCGGATTTTTTTCTCGCATCAAGCGATGTTTTATGAATTTCAGATTTTTTTATATCGCAGGAAAGAAGACCTGCCTGATTGAGTGCTTTTTTTATAACTGATTCTGATGATTCGGCTATATCGGATTTTATTCCTGTTATTACTATGGGCATATTGTATCCTTCTTTGAATTATTAATAAGTATTACGACTATTTGTTAATTATAACATTTTTTCTTTTCTTCATCAATATTATTATATTAAAAAAAGCTTACAAAAAAGTTATTTTTATAGAAGATGTTTCGACCCGGCTTTCCAGTCGACACTTTAACCTTCGGTGCGTATGGCTTGATACTAATAGGCTGCATTAAATAGTTTCATCTGAAAGCATTAATGCAGCCTTTTTGATATATCAGGTTTTTTATGAAGAAAATGATTATCTTATACCGTTTGGGAAATAGATTGATTTCAGCAGCCTTTCAACTGATTCTATAGGCATCGGCTTTCCCCACAAAAAGCCTTGTATATAATCACACTTCAGGGATTTAAGTATATCAAGCTGAATTTCATATTCAACTCCCTCGGATATAACGTCAAAGTTAAAGATATGCCCTATTGAAATAATAGCAGCAACAAAGCTTTTATACTTTGAATCACTTATCATTTTATCCATAAATATCTTGTCAATTTTTAATAGATCGATAGGTAACTCAGATAAATTACTAAGCGACGCAAATCCGGTACCAAAATCATCCAGAGCAACTCCTATTCCGAGCTTTTTAATTTTTTTCAGAAGCATAGTCGCATTTGCAACAGATGATACCAATGAAGTCTCTGTTATTTCTATTTCAAGATTTTTTGGCGGAAAATTATTTTCCTGCAATGCAAAGGCAATGTCATCATAAAGGCTCTCATCCTGAAGATGAAGGGCAGAAATATTTATAGACAAAACAAAATCGGAACCTATTATATCATAGTAAGGTCGTATTATTTTCATGGAACGTCTGAGTACCCAACGGTCAATATCAAGTACCAGCTTACTCTTTTCTGCATATGGTATAAATTTTGAGGGGCTTATATATCTGCCGTAATCATCTCTCATACGCAGAAGAACTTCAAACCCTCTCAGAGCACGGCATGATGTCTGATACTGAGGCTGAAAGACGAGCTCAAAGGAATTATTTGAAAGACAGCTTCTTATTAATCTGTCATATATAAATTCGTTTTCTATCGGTTCAACCATAGAAATATCAAACATTTTTATTTTCTCTGTTTTTGATATTTTGGACTGATACATGGCCATATCAGCATATCTGAATAATTTTTCAACAGTTTCAGCATGAAATGGAAAACATGCCAGTCCAAAGCTTGCTGACACAAAAAAGCAGTTTGTTTTTATAACCATTTCACTTGACAGTGCATCAAGAAATTTGTTTATTTTGTGTATTACCTGTTCCTCTGAATTGTAATCCTTTATTACAATAATAAATTCATCTCCGCCCTGCCTGGCAAGAAAGTCATTTGTAGTAAGTATTTCGCTCCATCGCCTGGCCACCTCACATAATACTCCATCGCCGCATTCGTGTCCTACCGTATCATTGATTCCTTTAAAATTGTCAAGGTCAATTACTGCAAGTGCAAATTTTTTATGTCTGCCTGAGCTTATAAGTTCATTTACATGTTCGTCAAATGCCCTTCGGTTTGGGAGTCCTGTAAGCGAATCCATGTATGCAAGCTTATACAATTCTCTTTCGTTTTTTGCTATCTGATTCATATTGTTTTTAACTACCCATACCATAACCATACCGGACAGAATAATCGCCAGCCCCGGTATAGACTCAATTTTTTTATCCTTAAGCATAATTGCGATAAGATATAGACTATAGGGTACAAGGGAGCACACTGAAATAACAAATCCACGCTTTCTGTCAACACTAGTCATATACACCAGTATCAGAATCTGAAAAACCGATACTACACCATTAATTGCAGAGGTCTGTATTCTAAATCCGAAAATTGTAAAAAATATGCTTCTTCTGAAAAAAACTGATAATACAAAAAGAATCAGAAATAAAACAGAACCAAAAAATATTGCTCTGATTGATAATTTTTTATTATAGGAAGACTTTTCAGTTTTTTCTCTATTTTTCATTCTAAATTTGTACCTTTCTGATTTTAATTCCAATATGTTTTATTATACCACATACAACGACTTAAATCAAGGCACATTTGCTATAAAACAAAGCGAAATGTATAAAATAATTCAAGATTAATGATTTATATTTAATATATTAATTAAACAATTACTGGCAATCATTATTTGTTTTATATACATTAAGCTGATTTTTATAATCACACATTCCTATAAATACATCTTTAAGACTTATATGCTGCCTCTCAAGCTGTTTTTTTATCCATTCCTCATTATTACCTGTGTTCCTGAGATTGTCATTGATAATACGGCCTTCATAGACAACTATCTGCGGAGGAAATTCCTGCGGAGGCACAATGTTAAAATCCTGTGGAATAGAATATCTCTGGTCTGATTTTGGAAGAACACTTAATCTTCCGCTGTGTTCAAGCATTATTAATTCAATATTATTTATGTCAAAATACCCCTGAGTACGGCATTCAGCAATAATTTCGTTGACATCAATTTTCTGCTTTTTCAGATTGTCAATATAAAATTTACCATTCTTGAAAATTATCATCGGATGTCCCTCAAGGAATCTTCTTGTTTTCATTTTTTTATTTGAAATTAAATCCACGACTATTGCAGATAGTGAATATATTACCATGGCTGTCAGTGGATAAAACGGATTTTTCTCAAGGCTCGTTGCCATTTCTGCTGCAATTGAACCTATCGTTATTCCGTTTATATAATCAAACATACTTAACTGTGACATTTGCCTGTTTCCAATCAGCTTTGTAAGTAAAAACAAAACAATAATTGAAAAAAATGATGATAAAACAACCTGTAATAAATCCATAATACCGCTCCCGAAATATATTTTTACACTTTATTCATCCAGTACACAGACATATGTCCGAAGGTCAACTGCGCGACCGTAAAGCACGGTCGACTCGTACCGGGTCAGAATCCATGCTTATAAAAACAAGAAAAATCCCCCGCTTTTTCTGACGGGGCATTTCACCTTAGTTATTATATATTTTTGACCAGTATTACAGGTAATTATTCATTTTAATTTCTGGATTTTAAAATTTTTTCTGCAAGCTCGTTAAGATAAATCCATCTTTCGGTTTTTTCTTCAAGTTGTTTTTCAAGATCCTGTTTTCTTTCTGTTATTTCCTGGAGCTTTACATAATCACTTGCAGCCTTTGAAAATTCTTTTTCACATTCTGAAATCTGCTGTTCAAGCTTTTCAATGTCATTATCTATTGTATTGTATTCACGCTGTTCATTAAATGAAAATTTGAGTGCATGTTCTTTTTTTATAGTACTGCCCGATGTATTTTTCTTATTTGCTCCGGTTTTTTTATTTTCACTTACCTTTTTAACATAATCACTGTAATTTCCTGTATAACAGCTGATTACACCACTGTCATCAACCTCAAATATTGATTCAGCTGTCTTATCAAGAAAATATCTGTCATGAGATACTGAAATAACAGCTCCCGGAAATGTCTCAATATAGTCCTCAAGTATTCTGAGTGTTTCAATATCCAGATCGTTTGTGGGTTCATCAAGAAGAAGTATATTCGGCGCTTCCATAAGAATGCTTAACAGATATAATCTCCTGCGTTCTCCTCCGCTCAGTCTTTCTATAAGCGACTGCTGAAGGTCTGCTGTAAATAAAAATCTCTCGAGCATCTGTGATGCTGAAAATGTACCTTCGGATGTCTTTATTGAATCAGAAATATTGTGAATAAAATCATATACCTTTATACTGCCGTCAAGCTCCCTGCTGTTCTGCGTAAAGTAACCAATGTTTACCGTATCTCCTATTTCAACAGTTCCTTCATCAGGCAGAAGTCTTCCTGATATCATATTAAGCAGCGTCGACTTTCCGGCACCGTTACGTCCGACAATTCCTATACGGTCATTTCTTAATATTATATATGAGAAATTATTTACAACCGTTCTTTCTCCGTATTTTTTTGATATGCCTTTAAGCTCAATTGTCTTTTTTCCTAAACGGCTTGAAACTGCAGAAATCTGAACACTGTCATCATATTCAGGTGCATTTTCATTCTTAAGGCTGTTATAACGGTCTATTCTGTCCTTGCTTTTTGTGCTCCTTGCCCTGGCGCCTCTCATAATCCACTGATATTCACGTCTTAATATTGACTGTCTTTTTCGTTCAGAAGCCTCAGCCATTTCTTCTCTCTGAGCCCTGAGCTCAAGGTATTTTGAATAATTGGCTTCATAAGTATGTAGCTTTCCTCTTGATAAATCAACTATCTTGGTTACAACTCTTTCCAAGAAATATCTGTCATGGGTAACCATTATAATTCCGCATGAAAACATTCTGAGTCTGTTTTCAAGCCATGTTACCATTTCACTATCAAGGTGATTTGTCGGTTCGTCAAGAATAAGTATATCAGACGGATGAACAAGTGCAGCAGCAAGTGCTACACGTTTGCATTGTCCGCCCGATAATGTGCCTATTCTGGCAGTAAAATCATTTATTCCAAGCTTGTTCAGCATTGTTTTTGCTTCGTATTCATTTACCATACGGTATTCAGGTGATAAATCAGAAAAAACCTGTTCCAGAACCGTGAAATCATCATTCATCTGTGGATTCTGTGAAAGATATGAAATCTGAATGTTAGGATTTACAGAAATATTTCCACTGTCAGCATGACTGATACCTGCTAAAACTTTTAACAATGTACTTTTGCCTGTGCCGTTTATACCAATAATACCGATTTTATCTCCTTCGTTTAAATATAACGAAATGCCTTGAAGCAACTGTTTCATACCATAATTTTTGGAGATATTTTCAGCAGATAACAACATAGTTCCGGAGCCTCCGTTTTATAAATATAATATTTTAAGTTAAGAATTTTCTTTAACGCTCTTCTGTCTCTTGATAACCTTAAGTCTTGAAAATTCTTCTCTTTCCTTTTCCTCAAGGCTGTCTGTAATATATTTTGATATTCTCTCAAACTTAGGGATAAGAATATTTTTAAGTGCATTTGCTCTTTTCTGTGTCTTTTTTATAGCAGTTGCAAGTCTGTATATACTGTTTTCCACCTCTGCAAGAGTTGCTGTCATATATTTAACCTTTGTAAAAAGCATATATGCTTTGTCGAGCTGGGCATTTGAGTCATAGAAGCCATAAGGAGCAAACGGTTTTTCTTCATGGATGCTTATCATAGGAATTTCCACACCCATAACACTTCTGTACTCGACATTAAGTGTATCTTCGACAGGAACTGACTTTACAAATTTCTCCACAACACCGAGTGTTATATTTGCGGCCTGAAGTGCATCATATGCATCAACATATGTTTCTTCAATTGAAGAACGTATTTCATTTGCAGAATCGACCATCTGCATCAGTTCACGAATCAGTATGTTACGCTTTCTGTCCATGAGTTCATAGCCTAGTCTTGAAAGTGCAAGATCTTTTTTAGCCTTTATAAGATTACCCTTTGTAGGAAAAACCTGTTCAGACATAAAACCAACTCCTTACTCATAGAATCTCTTGGCTGCATCAGGATTATATTTTTCACTCAGAAGCTTTTCATCTATACGGTCAAGCTCTGATTCAGGCATAAGCGAAAGCAAAGCCCATCCAAGATCAAGAGTCTGCTCTATTGATCTGTTCTCGTCAAATCCCTGCTTAATAAAATGCTTCTCAAACTGTATTCCAAATGAAATATATTTTTTATCGATCTCGGATAACTCTTCCTCACCTATTACGGCTGCAAGAGAACGAGCCTCCTGAACCTTTGCATAGCATGCAAAAAGCTGATTTGCAACTGACGAATGATCGGCTCTTGTATAGCCCTCACCGATACCGTCCTTCATAAGTCGTGATAATGAAGGCAGTACCGATATAGACGGGTAAATACCAGTCTGATCAAGACTTCTGTCAAGAACTATCTGGCCCTCTGTTATATATCCTGTAAGGTCAGGTACCGGATGAGTAATATCATCATTAGGCATAGTAAGAATAGGTATCTGTGTAACGCTGCCTGTTGATCCGTTTATTACCCCGGCTCTCTCATACAGTGACGCAAGGTCAGAATAAAGATATCCTGGATAACCTTTTCTTCCAGGGATCTCACCCTTTGATGAACTGAATTCACGAAGCGCCTCTGCATATGATGTCATATCTGTAAGTATAACAAGAATATGCATATTCTTTTCATATGCGAGATACTCAGCTGCTGTAAGAGCACACCGCGGAGTAAGTATCCTTTCTATGATAGGGTCATTTGCAAGGTTAAGAAACATTACAACGTTCTGAAGAACGCCGCTCTCTTCAAAGCTTTTTCTGAAATAATCAGCTACATCATGCTTTACACCCATTGCGCCGAATACAACGGCAAACTCCTGTCCGCTTTCATCAGCTATCTGCGCCTGTCTTACTATCTGAACAGCAAGCTTATTATGTGACAATCCTGAACCTGAGAATATAGGGAGCTTCTGTCCTCTGATAAGAGTCATAAGGCAATCGATAGAAGATATTCCTGTTCTGATATAGTTTCTAGGATATGATCTTGAAACAGGGTTAAGAGGCTTTCCGTTTATATCAGCAAATTTTTCAGGATAAATATATCCGAGATTATCAATAGGTTTTCCTGAACCACTAAACACACGTCCGAGAATATCTTTTGAAAGAGGCATTTCAAGCGGTTTTCCTGTAAAAGCTGTTTTTGTGTTTTTAAGAGAAAGGCCTTTTGTTCCTTCAAATACCTGAAGAACGACCTTATCACCTGACATTTCAACAACTCTTCCTATTCTTTCTGTGCCGTCGTCAAGCTTTATTTCTGCTACTTCATCAAAGCTTACTCCGTTTACATTCTCCAACACTATAAGAGGTCCGTTTACCTGACTAAGGCCCATGTACTGTAAACTCATTGTTCGGCCCTCCATTCATCATCTGATTTGATATTATCAAGAACATCAGTAATTTCTTTTATATAATCATCAAACATCTCAGGCTTGTCGTTAGGAATATCGTATTTCATTTTGATTACTTTTTCCATCAGTCCTGTCTTAATGACAAGATTTACTGTCTTACCCTGAGCGATGACTCTCTTTGATTCTGAATACAGGTGTAAAATTACCTTCATCATAAGAAGCTGCTTTGTAAGAGGAACAAATGTATCATCCTTATGATAAGCATTCTGCTGGAGAAATCCTACTCTTATTACTCTGGCAATCTCAATTACAAGCTTCTGGTCATCAGGAAGAACATCCGAACCTATAAGCTTTACTATCTCCATAAGCTTATTTTCTTCGATAAGGATATTTGATATTGCCTGACGGCATTCCATAAAATCATGACCTGCATTTCTGGTATAGAATTCAGACAGCTCATCAATATACTCACTGTAGCTTGTTGTCCAGTTTATAGCCGGATAATGTCTTGCATATGCAAGTGATTTATCAAGAGTCCAGAAACAACGGACAAATCTCTTTGTATTCTGTGTAACAGGCTCAGAAAAGTCGGAACCCTGAGGTGAAACCGCACCTATTATTGTTACCGAGCCTTCTTTGTCAGATAATGTCTGTACATAACCTGCACGCTCATAGAACTCTGAAAGTCTTGACGGAAGATATGCCGGGAATCCTTCTTCTGCAGGCATTTCTTCAAGACGTCCTGATATTTCTCTTAAGGCCTCTGCCCATCTTGATGTTGAGTCGGCCATTATTGCAATATGATATCCCATATCACGGTAATACTCTGCAAGAGTAATACCTGTATAAATAGAAGCTTCTCTGGCCGCAACAGGCATGTTTGAAGTATTTGCTATAAGCACTGTTCTGTCTGTAAGAGGTCTGTTTGTCTTTGGGTCAATAAGCTGTGAAAATTCCTCAAGAACCTGAGTCATTTCATTTCCACGCTCACCGCATCCTATATATACGATAATGTCAGCGTCACACCACTTGGCAAGCTGATGCTGTGTCATGGTCTTCCCCGTACCGAATCCTCCCGGAATGGCTGCAGTACCGCCCTTTGCAATAGGCAATATAGTATCTATTACACGCTGACCTGTTATAAGCGGTCTGGAAATAAGCATTCTTTCACTGACAGGTCTGGGCTGTCTTATCGGCCATTTCTGGCATAATGTAAGCTCTGTTTCTTTTCCGTTTTCATCTTTTATTACGCAAACCGTATCATTTATTTTATAATTTCCGTCTTCGTTTACGGAAACAACATCACCCTCAAGCAGCGGATAAAGCATACAGTAATGTTTCACTACAGGTGTTTCCTGGCATTCTGCATAGATTTGTCCGCCCTTGAGATGATCTCCGACCTTGACTTTTATTAATGTCTCATATTCTTTTTCTTCATCAAGAGCCAAAACATTTGCACCCTCTGATATAAAGGCACTGTCCAGTAATTTTTCTATCTGAAGAAGAGGTCTTTCGATTCCGTCAAAAATATTTGATATAATTCCCGGACCCAGAGTCGCACACATAGGTGCTCCGGTCGTATAAACAGGTTCCCCTGCTTTAAGCCCTGTAGTTGTTTCATAAACCTGAATTGTTGTAAACTGCTCTGTTATTCCGATTACTTCACCGATAAGCTTTTTATTGCCGACATAGACCATTTCAAGCATTGAAAAATCCTTTGTGTCCTTTACCTTGACTACCGGTCCGTTAATGGCATAAACCGAGTTCTGCATAAAATACCCTCCCTGTCAATAATTTATGACAGCTTATATTTTGAACCAAAGTTCTTCTTCTGTTCACAAAGCATATTGTCAATTGTTTTATTTATTAATACCGAAGATGATCTGTCATATACAGATAAACCGCCGTATTTTACACATGCATCTTCACAAAATGCACACTCTTCATTCAGATATGATTTCAGCAACTCCGAATACTTCATATCATCAGGTTTCAGATAAATTGTTGTTTGGGAGTCAACCTTTTCGCCTTTAAGAAGATCAATAAGATAGTTTTTATATTCATCAGTCTGTGTAAATTCCAGTATTCTTTTTTCAACATCTGAAAATATCTGCCTTACAAGATTTTCTCTATGGGTAAGAATTTTTATTCTTGCCTCCTGTTCAGCCTTTGAAACCATCATTTTATTTTTTGCAGCAGCATCCGCCACGGCAGCTTTAATTTTTACATATGCAGCATTCAACGCTTCATCTTCTGCTGTTTCAAGAATAGTTTTTCTTTTTTCCTTTACACTTGATAACAGATCTTCTATCTGCTGATTGACATCTGCATTAACAGCATCAATAAAGCCCTTAAGTTTTGTTTCTGTCATTGATATATTCCCTTTCTAAGAAATTTTACAGCAAAAGCAGACATCCATCTGCTATATCCTGATGCCGATTGCTTCACGGACATATTGTGAGATGGATGTTGATATATGAGATGAGCCATGTCTGTCCGGTATTTCTACAATAAGAGGGTATTTTCTGTTAAGCTTAAGATCATATACCATTTCTGATGATTCCATAATAAGCTTCTGTGTTATAAGTATTACAGCAATATCTCTGTCCTGCATTGCTTTGTTGAGTGCTGACTTGACCTCTGCTCTTTCATGAGCAAGCACTCCTCTGATTCCGCCTAGTCTCATTCCCATAAGTGTATCAATATTATCACTGATAAGAAAAAACTTCATAATAATCAGACCTTACCGATAATCATAAATGCTATGATAAATCCATAAAGTGCAACACCTTCGCCAAGTGCAACAAATATAAGGGACTTTGCAAATGACTTTGGTTCTTCTGCAACAGCACCGATAGCAGCTGATGCACCGGATGCAACGGCAATACCGCATCCTATTGAACCGAGACCTACTGAGAGAGCAGCTGCAATATATCCAAGGCCTGCACTGCTGTTAGTTACAACCTCTGCTGCAGTTTCTGCTGCCTGGGCATTTATAAAACCGCCTATAGGACAGATTATTGAAAGTGCCATTACAGCAAAAAATGAACAAAGATTAAGTATTATTGCATTTTTAGCTTTCTTCGGTGATTTCTTTTTACTAAAAACTGCAATAAAAGGTAAAGAAATAATGCACAGGATCAAAAGCGGCATTAAAGCCAATTCTAAAATATTCATAACATTCTCCGTTTCTCCGCATTTAATTATAAGCGGTTAAAAAAATTATTTATAATTTACGTTATAGCGTACTTTGACAGGCTCAAAGGCCTTTCCGTCACCATCATAGCATCTTGAGAATATTTCGTAGAATTCAAGTCTGAGAACCTGAATACCGGAAAGCATGCCTTCCATTATTATTACAAATAAATTTCCTAAAATAACTATTATAGGTGACGCACCCTGATACATATCAGCAAGAAGCATTACTACTGACATCATAGCTGCATGTGACAGTACAAATCCACCTATTCTGACGAATGAGAGTGTATTTGTTACATATCCGAGCAGAAACTCAAAAACTTCAAAAAAGTTTGAAGCTATAAAATCCCCTATGCCGTCAGATTTGAATCTCTTTCCGCTGAGCATACATCCGAGTGGTTCTCTCAGAAGCATAACTATAAGAGGAAGTACAATAAGGAAGATTACATATACAGTAGTGAATACATTTTTACCGAACAAATATGCTGATATCGCTGCATATAAAATTGCACAGAAAAATATAAGTCCTGTTATGCCGTTGTTCCCGAATACTGCACTTTCATATTCTTTGTTTCTCATAGAAGTAACAATATTTATTAATATAGATATTATTATGAGTCCTATCCCTATGCCTATTGCAGAACCCAAAATAGTATTTATATTATCCATTACTTCAATAGGCTTTTCTTTAAATCCGATTGCATGATAAAGCGGATCAAGAGCATGCTCAAATCCAAAAACAGAACCGAACAACAGTCCGAAAAACGCGCTTGAAATACCTATTCGTGACATAATAGCACAAAGATTGTTCTTTGTCTTTTTATATAGTATTGCACCGATAACAGCGACAACCAGACCTTGCCCCAGATCACCGAACATTATACCAAATAAGATTGTATATGTGATAGCGACAAGATTTATCGGGTTAAATCCACCATATTCAGGTAGCCCGTACATTTCAATGAAAAGCGAAAATGGGTTTGTAAATTTGTTTGTTTTAAGCTTTACCGGTATCTGTATATTTTCCTCTGAATCCGGCGGCTTAAGAACTACTGAAACATCACATATTGAACTGAATAATTCTTTAAATCGCGGCGCATCCTTTTCCGTAACAAAACCTACTATAATGAATTTGTCCTTAAATACTGAAGCCTTTGATCTTAATTCAAATGAATCATATAGATATTTTATCCGGCAAAATACCATTTTTACCTTATGTGCTTCTTTTTCAATAAGATTTTTTCTGCATGCTCTGAGCTTCTCAATTCTTACTTTTGCTTCGTCATATTTGCGTTGAACATCCTGTATTTCCTCATCAGGCTTTCCCGTTACATAATCAGGAACCCATATACGTTCAAAATAAAGATCGTTAAACACTTTGTCTGCTTTTTTCAGATACTCCAAAGGAACAAAGTACATTCCCCAGTAATAAGCCTTATCCATGTCATAATGAACAAAAACAAACTGGTCACTTCCATAATATTCAAGCTTAGGATAACTGTCCACAGGCAGCTTTCCGAATCTTACATGAAGGTGCTTGCATTTAAACAGACTTTCCATATCTATATCCATACCGTGAAGATGTTTAAGCTGTAAAAGTATCTGTTCATACTGTGCAATAGCATTCGTTGTATCCGAAATTTCTTTTATAATAGTCCCCATCTTCTCGCTTATTTCATCAGCATAATCTGACAGATATTTAAAGGACATATCTTTGATTTCTGAAAAATCAGTTTTAGAAAATTTCAGGTCATTTTCAAAGTCTATGGATACTATTTTATTCAGTGCATCTTTATATGGATTATCTTCACGAAGCTGTGTAAATCCAGTACTTTCAGTGTTTACTGAATCAACGGCAGATTCTATATGAAAACATTCACTTTCAATACATTTAGAAATAGTTCTGTCAAGATTTTTTACCTGTCCTGCAATATTGACAAGCAACATCTTTTCAATTGACACATAATTCCTCCCTTTCATTTAATACCGGATCAGTACCTATATTGATATAATCATATTCAATATATAATTTTGCGTCTTGCCATATCTTATTCCTTCTATTATAGTAGTTATATTATCAACCTCAATATCAAGAAGGTATATAAGTGAATAAACACTTACCGCAGAATGATTTGAAAACATAAGTGAACGTCTTGCAGCCTGACATCTGAGCCTGTTTACCTCCAGTTCAAAATAATCGTCGTTATCAAGCTTGAATTTTCTTCCATAAAATGTTTTTGAAAATTCGTTAAGAAAATCATCAGTTGTTTCAGCACCGAATAACTCTTTCTGCTTTTTGAGACTAAGCTTTCCATAGAACGGAAACGAATTTTTTTCAATCTCTGATACTGACAGACCATAAAACTTCTTCATTCGGTATGCATTTATAATATTTATAAAATCAACCTGAATATTTATCTGATCCAGAAGAATATTTTTAGTATTACCTTTGAAATCTTTTTTTACAACATCCTCAAGCCATTTCATATAATATGTTCTGAGCCGTATTTCACATTCAAGATAAGGGGCATTTCCTGATTCGTCAAGTTGTATTCCTTTAAGAACTGAATAATACGGTGTGTGCTCAAGCTTATCAATCAGCTCGTTTATATTTCTGCTTCTTGCAAGAGCCATAAGGTCAAAGCTCGTCTTTGAAAGCAGATACGATGGCATTGAGGTGATATAGTCATCATAGCTTTTACTGTTCATATGAAGGATAATACTGAGTATTTCCCTTATTTCAGATAATACAATAAGATAATTGTAAAAACGCTCTTTTCTGAGCTGCTGAAAATCACACAGAGCAATACATCTGTCAAACGAATATCTTCTGATGATTGACTCAAGATGACCTCTATGAATGGTAGCTGTGTTTATTGTACTTAATGCTGACGAGTAGTGGGTATTTTTTTTTAAATATTCTGCAGCTTCAGATACGCTTTTTTTATTTGAAAGTTCTCTGTAATCTGATTCTGAAAGCCTTTTGCCATAAATAGCCCTCGCTCGTGTAATAGTAGCATTTCTTTTATAATCAGTCAACATTACCACCCACTATCGTATGAAAGATGCCGTCTTCAATAGATAAATGTATATTTTCATAAACTTCGTCAAGCTGTTTGATTTTTGACATACAGTCATCTTCAATTTTCTTCAGCTCCTTATCTGTTTCAAGCTGATGAAATCTGATTATTTCCTGTATGCGTTCCTGTGCTTTGGAATCAATGTCATCCTTTAAATCCTGGGCTTCTTTTTCAGAAGCATTCAGAATTTTTTTGCTTTCGTTATCAGCGTTAATAAGTCTTTCATCTGCTTCTTTGTCAATGCTGATAATTTCATTAACTATATTTTCCATAAAATATACCCCTGGTATTTCATTTTAGTTTTTGACACTATGCATAGGTGCCGGAAGTCTTCCACCTCTGGAAATAAATTTTGAAGCTGAACCTTCATGAATACTCATTACAGGACCACTTCCAAGCAATCCGCCAAATTCTAACATATCGCCTTCTTTTTTACCAATAGCAGGTATTATTCTTACTGCTGTTGTTTTATTGTTTACCATTCCTATCGCTGCTTCATCAGCAATAATAGCTGAGATAGTATCAGGAGATATATCTCCCGGAACAGCTATCATATCAAGACCAACTGAGCAGACAGCAGTCATTGCTTCAAGCTTATCAAGCCTTAAAACTCCTGTCTGTGCTGCTGCTATCATACCCGCATCCTCAGAAACAGGTATAAACGCACCCGAAAGTCCCCCGATATGTGAAGAAGCCATTACTCCTCCTTTTTTTACTGCGTCATTAAGGAGTGCAAGTGCTGCGGTCGTTCCATGTATTCCACACGTTTCCAGACCGAGCTCTTCAAGAATATATGCCACGCTGTCACCAACAGCAGGTGTAGGTGCAAGCGAAAGGTCAACAATTCCAAACGGAACATTAAGCATCTCAGAAGCTCTTGAGCCAACGAGCTGTCCCATTCGTGTTATTTTAAATGCAGTCTTTTTAATTACATCAGCAATCTGTGAGATATCTGCATCAGGATATTTTGCTACTGCAGATCTTACAACACCTGGTCCTGATACACCGACATTAATTGCACAGTCAGGCTCTCCGACCCCATGGAAAGCACCTGCCATAAATGGATTGTCCTCTACTGCATTGCAGAAAACAACGAGCTTTGCAGGGCCTATACAGTTTCTGTCTGCGGTTACCTCTGCTGATCTTTTAATTATTTTACCCATAAGAGCAACTGCATCCATATTGATTCCTGTTCTCGTGGAACCAACATTTACAGATGAACAAATATTTGAAGTACATGATAATGCTTCAGGGATAGAATTTATTAGTTCAAGATCCCCTGCACTGAACCCTTTTTGCACAAGTGCCGAATAGCCTCCGATAAAGTTTACTCCGCAATGATCAGCAGCCTTCTGAAGTGTAACAGCAAATTTAACAGGATTTTTTTCATCACATGCTGCACTTATTATTGAAATAGGTGTAACTGATATACGTTTATTAATTATCGGAATACCGTATTCTTTTTCTATTTTTTCACCGACACTTACAAGATTCTTTGCCTTGCTGACAATTTTGTTATATACCTTGTCACAGGCCCTGTCAATATCGCTGTCAATACAATCAAGCAGTGAAATACCCATTGTAATTGTTCTTATATCAAGGCATTCGTCCTGAATCATATGTATTGTTTCAAGTATATCATATGCATTTAACATTATCATTCTCCTCTTTAACTTGTTTGATTATCAATTAAATCGTTACTATTCAGACAAATGTATAATTCAGGGATGTATGAGCGAAGTCCAGGCGACCGCAAAGCCTGGTCGATTCCGCAGAATCGAAATCCTTGCTTAAGCATTCCCCCATATGGGCCGAATAATAACATTATATCTGATGCATAGAATTGAAAATATCCTCATGCATTGTATGAATAGAAAGATTTAACTGCTCGCCAAGTGAATTCATTTCATCGGCAAGAATCAGAAAATCCTTGTTAATTGCTGAGATATCAACAAGCATAATCATTGCAAACATATCCTGAAGAACAGACTGTGTAACCTCAATAACATTTGCGTTATACTTAGCACACACAGCGCTTACTTTTGCTAATATTCCTACATTATCTTTACCTATAACAGTAATCACTGCCTTCATTATAAAGACCTCCGATATATTGTATTTTTTTTAACCGATTAATATTATATCACATTAAAATAGAAAAGGAAAGCATTATTTATTTTTTTTTTATTATTAAAGAAAACGTTTCATAATAACAGAAAAGGAAAGTATTACTTATCATTTTTTATTATTAAAGAAAGCGTTTCGGAAAAATTATCATCCTGTTTTTTCACACGTTTTTGATTTCCTTTGACTCTGCCGCCTGAATTTCTGATTGTCTTGCTTATATGCCTTTTTGAAAGAAGTCCGCTGATATTTTCGTCAGTATACCGCATACCATCCTGATTTATTACAACAGCTTTTTTAGCAAGACACATTGCGGCAAGGCCATAATCCTGGGTGATGACAATATCCCCGTCCTCAACAAGATTGACAAGCCTGAAATCAACACTGTCAGCTCCCTTTGAAACTGTTATTGTTTCTACTCCCTCAATATTGAATATATGTGAGGTATCACAAAGCAATATACAGCGTATGTTATTTTCCAGTGCTGATTTAACAGTTGCGTTCACTACAGGACATCCGTCTGCATCTATCAGTATTTTTATTTTAATCTCCTCCGTTCAGGTACGTTTTTATTATACCCCATTTTTCAATAAGCTTCTGCTCCGACCATGCGGCATTTGCAGGACTGGTGGACGGGAGATATATAGCTTTACGGCCGATAAAAGGCTCTGTATATTTCTTATAATATTTTTCAGCAGCCTTCCCGTTTACAAAAATCTGCCTGATATTACAGTTATCAAGTATTACGGAAAGATCATTCGGAATAACATTTTTTATTGATGTATCAGAGCTCCCCTGTATTTCACACGAAGCAATTACATCCCAGACCGCAACACAATTTAAAAGCAGCAGTTCTTTTTTCTCTTCTATTGATACAGGAAGCTTGCTTTCAAACATTGCCGAAATCACTTTCCAGAAACGATTCTGCGGATGCCCATAGAAAAACATAGCTTCACGTGATTTTACAGAAGGAAACGACCCAAGAATTAATATTTTCGAATCCCCATTATACAAAGGCGGTATCGTATGAACAACCATCAACCTCACCCTCCCTTTTTATTTTTATCTGCAAGATATGGAAATGTGCCGTCCGAAGGTAAAAGGCGCGACCGGAAAGCCAGGTCGGCTACGCAGAGCCGAAACCCCTGCTTAAACCAAATCAGCACCTTAACCATAGCGTCTGAACAGCAATTTTTTATAAAATTTAATCCTTACATCTTCATAATGCTTTAAAAACTTAAAAAATGCGGCTTAAACCGCATTTTTTAAGTCTTAATAATATTATTCTATTAAATAGCATACCCTTTTTTCTGTATAACATCAACTACAAAATCTACATATCTCTGACATATATCATTTGTCTCTGCTTCTACCATTACTCTTACCAAAGGCTCCGTTCCGCTTCCTCTGACTAATATTCTTCCGTCACAGCCAAGTTCATCTTCAACCTTTTTAGCAGCTGCAAGTACATCACTGTCATTCATAGCAGCATTTTTATCTGTTACTCTTACATTTTTAAGAAGCTGCGGATAAATTATAACCGGCTCTGCAAGCTTTGAAAGACTCGTCTTCTTTTCTATAACAGCTTCCATTATCATCAGGGATGTAAGAATACCGTCACCTGTCGAAGCGTATTTTCCGAAAATGATATGTCCTGATTCCTCTCCACCAAGCTTGTAGCCGTTTAATGACATATTTTCGTATACGTACTTATCGCCGACTGCTGTTTTTTCGTAGCTTATGCCTTCTTTATCAAATGCCTTGTAAAGTCCTAAATTTGACATAATTGTAGTTACTACTGTATTTTTATCGAGCTGTCCTTTTTCTTTAAGATATTTCCCGCAGACATATAAAATAAGGTCTCCGTTAATAATACGGCCATTTTCGTCAATTGCAAAGCATCTGTCTGCATCGCCGTCATAAGCAAATCCTATATCGAGCTTATTATCCGTTACATACTTCTGTATTGCTTCAGGGTGAGTAGAGCCGCAGCCGTTATTTATATTTGTTCCGTCCGGAGTATTGCTTATAACATGTGTTTCAGCTCCAAGGGCATCAAAAACACTTTTAGCTATTGCTGAAGCACTTCCGTTTGAACAGTCAAGACCAACACGCATGTTTTTAAATGAACGTGTTGCAAGTGAAATGAGAAATCCTATATATCTGTTTCTGCCTGCACTGTAATCTACAGTTCTTCCGATATCCGAACCTGTTGCAAGCGGAATTGAATTTACATCACCGTCTATGTATTCTTCAATTTTTCCAATTGTATTGTCATCGAGTTTTTCACCATGACAATTGATAACCTTTATCCCATTGTCATAATATGGATTATGACTTGCAGAAATCATGATACCACAGTTAAACTCGTCAGTTTTAGTCACATATGCAACGCTCGGCGTTGTAGTAACGTGAAGAAGATATGCATCAGCTCCTGATGCTGTTATTCCGGCAGCAAGCGCATACTCAAACATGTATGAGCTTCTTCTTGTATCTTTTCCGATTACTATTTTACACTTTTCTCCGTTATTATCCTGTGAATAGTACCATCCTAAAAATCTTCCTACTTTATAAGCATGATCAACTGTTAAATTTTTATTTGCTTCCCCGCGAAAGCCATCAGTTCCGAAATACTTTGGCATTTTTAATCTTCTCCTTATTGATAAATTATTTATTAAATAATTTCAGATTATTGTGGACATTTATAATATTATACAACATTATTTTATTAAAATCAAGTGTTTATTTTACAGCTGAATGTAAAATAATTTCTATAAATAAACATTTAATTCATTATACACCTCAATTACCATCTATTATAGTATCTCAAAAGGTCAGAGGCGCGACCGCAAAGCCCTGGTCAATTTCTCAGAATCGAAATCCTCTTAATTTTTGTGAACAAAGCATAAAATCTTGACTTTTATCAGTATAATATGCTATAATACGTATTGCATATTGCACAATAAAATTATGGCTAATTTATCTATTTTTAAAGGTGAGGTTATTATAATGATTAAAAACATTCAGGACGAAATATTAAAATTAAAAAAAGAAAATGACATCTGCATACTTGCACATAGTTATCAGGCATCTGAAATTATTGAAATTGCAGACTATACCGGTGATTCATATCAGCTAAGCCTGATGGCTGCTAAAACACAAGCTAAAACAATAATTATGTGCGGCGTCAGATTCATGGCAGAAACAGTAAAAATACTTTCACCTGAAAAAAAAGTAATCCTTGCAAATTCATCAGCCGGATGCCCTATGGCAGAACAAATGGATACCGATCTTATTTCCGCTTTAAAAGAAAAATGTCCTGACTATACTGTAGTTGCCTATATAAACACTACAGCAGAACTAAAAACAATATGTGATGTATGTGTAACTTCTTCATCAGCAGTCAAAATAATAAGCAATATAGACAATAAAAACATTCTTTTTATACCTGACTGTAACCTTGGCGCATATGTTGCAGAGCAGCTTCCTGATAAAAATATAAAGCTTGTGCAGGGAGGCTGCCCTACACATGCAAAAATAACAGAATCCGATGTCCTGAAGGCAAAAGCCCTTCACCCGGATGCATTGCTTCTCGTTCACCCTGAATGTACTCCTAAGGTAGTCAGCAAGGCTGACTTTGTAGGTTCAACATCAGCTATTATGGATTTTGCAAAAGAGTCGGATCATAAGGAATTCATAATAGGTACAGAAATAAGCATTGCAGAGCAGCTTCAGTACAGCTGCCCTTATAAAAGCTTCTACCCTTTATCAATAAACCTTATCTGCCCGAATATGAAATGCACAACTCTTATCGATGTATATAACTGTGTCCGTGGAAACGGCGGAGAAGAAATATTTCTTGACGCTGAAACAATCTCACAGGCCAGAAAATGTATTGACAAAATGATTGAACTCAGCTGATTAAAATACTATATCATTTATTAAAAATTTATGCCGCTTCTTCATTGTTTTTTAATGAAGAAGCGGCATTTTTATCCAAGATTATTGTGAGACAAAGCAAAGTCCAGGCGACCGCAAAGCCTAGTCGACTCGTGCCGAGTCAAAACCCCAACTATCCCAGTGCAATATCAAGAACCATCATAACCGAAAAACCGATCATTGTAAATATGGCCATTCGCTCCTTATTTTCATTAGTCTGACTTTCAGGTATCAGTTCCTCGACAACAACATAAATCATAGCACCGGCAGCAAATGCAAGAAGGAATGGAAGCAGCATTCTCATTTTCATTACAAGAATTGCACCTATTACACCTGATATCGGCTCAACAATTCCGCTTAGCTGTCCATAAAAAAACGCTTTTTTCCTTGATAGCCCTTCTCTTCTCAAAGGAACACTGACTGCAGTTCCCTCAGGAAAATTCTGAAGTCCTATTCCGAGAGCAAGCAGACACGCACTTGCCTGAGTTGCGCCGTCAAGTCCGTATGCAACAGAACCAAATGCCACTCCAACGGCAAGGCCCTCCGGGATATTGTGAAGTGTAATTGAAATAATCAGCATCATACATCTTTTAAACCCTGACCTGTTTACACCACATGTTTCGGATGAGTTTTTCTGTCTGTTGCTTATAAAAGCAAAAAAATTATCACCTGCAAATAACAGCAGACCTCCGCATAAAAAACCGCATAATACAACAAGCCAGGAAATCATACCAAGATTTTCAGCCATTTCGATTGACGGTGAAAGAAGTGACCAGAATGATGCAGCTATCATAACACCACCCGCAAATCCCAGCATAGCGTCCATAATATTTTTAGTAGCCTTTTTAAAAATAAATACAAGTCCTGCACCTGCTGCTGTAATACTCCATGTAAATATTGTTGCCAGAAGCGCCTGTAATGTATAATTTATATTTATTTCCATTGTGATTTTATACCCCTTTCTGTTTTAAAAACATACTATATATTATGCTTTCAGAAAAGCGGGGTGATTTAAGAATTAATGCTTTTTAAAAACAAATATGGAATCCGCCTTAATGTCGACAGGTTCCATATTCTTTTAGTTTTAATAAATTAAATCAAATAATTTTTAAGCATACAAAGATCAGCTATATTTATAGTGCCGTCGCTGTTCATATCAGCGTTTTTGTACTCTAATGCCGTGAATTCCACTGTTCCGTGTAAATACTTTATCATATATGTGCAATCTCTCAGTGCAATTAATCCATCACCGTCGATATCACCGATTATGTTTTTGCTTTCGCGGAGTTTATTACTTATAAGAGTAAGAAGTGAATATTCACCCTTTGCATCCTGTGTTATTTCCCATATCATAATGCCTCCATAATTTTTAGCCAAATCACATTTTGCAGACATTGTAGATGCTCCGTTATATTCAATTCCGTTGAATTCATCCTTTTGATAATATGAGCTGTCCTGAGAAATTATTTTTGAAAACGGAACATAGGATGACCAGTCAAGTGTTCTGTCCCCAATATATCCCCTTCCGTAAAAAGGAACTCCTAGAACAAGCTTTTCTTTTGGTATTCCTCTGCTTGTGCTAAAGTAATCAAGACAGTATACCGCATAGTCATATGATGAATGTGATACCGGATCAACGTCGTTATCATATGCCATGATATTCAGAAAATCAAAGCACTCGTATACTTTGTCTGAGGAATGTCTTGATACCCAGTATGCGGTTGCATTAGTGAGGAGCAGATTATTTTCATCACAGAGTTTTCTTAAAGAAACACACCATTCTTCGTAATAATTCCAGAATTCAGGCTCAATTTCTCCCTCAATATCAAGGTCTATTCCGTCAAAATTATATTTTTTGCAGTACTCAAGTATTTTTTTATTAAATTCGTTTATTTTTTCTGTGCCGGATACAAGCTCTAAGTAATTTTCCGAGCCTCCTGCTCCGCCTAGTGAAGCAAGAACAGATACATTATTTGAATGTGCCTTTTCAACAATATTATTAAGCTCTTTATCCGGTATGTAACATGATAAATTTCCGGTTTCATCAGGATTACAGAAAGCAATATTAATATGTGTAAGTTCATCAAAGTTCATTGTCTTATAAAATGAATATGACCAGTCGGGCAAATATCCGACTATCTTTTTTTTACCTTCAGACGGCTCAATGCCTGTATTTGCGTCAGGACTGAAATAAGTAAAGCAATTTAAAGTCAATACCATGCAGATTAAAGTAATAAATAATTTTATCTTTGCCTTCAAAAAATCACCTTTTCTTTCTTTTTTTATATTTATAAATAACAAATCCCACAATACACTTTAATATGTCTTTGCGGGATTTATGATTATTAAATTTGTGTCGTTTCTGCAAATTTATAAATGAGATCATAATAAGTATAATCCGTATTCATTTGCTTGTTGTAAAATTCGGTTCCATACCTTAAGCTGCTTCTGACAAGAGAAATACTTTTTAATGAAGCAATCTTTAAAAAATTTTCAGAATAAATCTGCTTTAAAAAGTTATTAAGTGCAAGCGTGTGCATCTTTTCATCAAGCGAAGAAACATCCGGCAAAAGGTCCTTGTGTAAAAGAATGTATGTAAAAACACTCTTGAATACGTAATAGCTTCCTGCAATAGGCAGCATTCCAAAGCTGTCAAGGTAGCTCTGAACTTTTTTTAATGCTTTGATTTCATTCTGCTCCAGATAATATGTATAAACTCTGTACTCTGTCTGAAGCAAATATAAAAAATCACCGGCAATAATACGCATTACATTTTTAAACATAGAATTTGTCTGTGAAAGATGTGAATATACGTCATCGGGAATTTTCATACTCTGTATTCTTATACAGAAATTTTCGAGAAACCTTTTTTCAAACTTTACATGTAGTCCGTCTTTATGAGCATAGCGAACAAGTAATTCTGTTACATCTGCAGTCTGATCCTTATTCCCCGTCAGATGATCAACTATCTGGAGAATAATGTATGAAGCCAGATCATAACCCGGATCATTTATTATATCGGGATCAAACTTTTTAAAATAATCCTTTAACGCATCTTCTATTTGCATTTTCTCTACATCCTGTTCATTTTAATAATTTTTAAATAAACTTGCAATTATAACCATTAATCGTTAACAGCTTGAATTAATTAAATTATAACATCATTATTTTGTTTTGTCAACAGAAAAGCTTAATTTGTCCTAGAAAAAAGCATATATCACCATAATATATAAATTATAAGCTCTGTAAATAACAATCTTATTTACTCTAATTAAGTTAGTATTCAAAAACTACGAGTAGATTATTAAATCAGCAGGGGTTTCGACTCAGCACGAGTCGACCGGGCTTTGCGGTCACCCTGAACCTTCGCTCATATATCTGCCTCACTTTATGGTGTAGCTGAATAATAACAAAAAACCACGTTGTCATGTGATTTGTAAAATCACTTTGACAACGTGGTTTTCATTTAAACCATACTGTTATCTGTCAATGGAAGGAGCTGAAAAAGGATAAATATTTTCATAATTCTCTAATTGATCCTCATCCATATTTTCCCCTTCAGGGATCAACCCTGTGCAGTCATTTGCACTTGACACCGGAGAATTCATCAGCAGGTCGTATTCATCCTGAATACACCCGACGCCTTCATCATCGTTCTGGCTGCTTTTATCCATGCTGTTATTTCCGGAATTGTTATTATTACTGTTTCTATTATTGTTGTTTTTGCTGTTATTATTCTTGTTATTGTTTGACTTTGAAGCCTTAGACATATTATCACCCCTGTTATAATATGCCCTTAACACAAATAAATTATACATCGCGGGGTTTTATCTGAAAAGTGTATTTCTCTGAACATATGCACCGCGTCCATGATTGTCTATTCCGACATCTATTCCGCTTCCTCTTTCAGATGGCTGAATAACTACTTTATATCCGGGAACCTGGTATTCAAGCATATATGATTCACCGGAGCTCTGCCCCAAAAAGTTTTTCCATGAAATATCTGTTTTAAACGACGGGTCAGGACCTGTAAATGCCACCATTGCATCAGGGTCAACACAGCAAGGCGTGTCCATGATTATCGGGTTTCCGTCAGTCATAAAAGCGACCTGTGCTCCTGCTCCTTTTCCTGTAAGCTTTGTTGTAAACAGACCTTTCTGCGAAATAACACCCATACCTATAGGTTTAAGTCCATACTCAACTGAATCTGTAAATGCAAGAAGGTCCTCACTTTCAACCATAAAGGATTCCCCTACTTCGAGCTCTACAACAGTAACGTGCTTAGCCTGACATGCATAATATGATTCTGTTACACCGTTTGAAATTACCTTCATAAGAGGAATATTTTCACCGGTAACTCTTCTTGCAAGCTGTCCGAATAACGCCTGCATAGTTGAACCTGACGGTCCAAGAAGTACTTTATCAAACTTGCAGTCTCCGTAAAATCCTATCATAGCACCTGTTTTTGTAAATAATTCACCCATGCCGTCACATTCTGCACACAGGGTAAGTTCGTTGACTGATTTTAAATGTATCATTTATGTATCCTCACTTTATATTTTTATTTTGTTATTATTTAGCTAGGGATTTCGACTCAGCACGAGTCGACCGGGCTTTACGGTCGCCCCGGACCTTCGCTCACATATCCTTTACTTATGCATTTGGCTGAATAGTATTTTTATTTTACTTCTATTCCATATCTGTTGCAAAGTCCTTCAAGATCATCGCCTGTTCCCATTCCTACAGGATTGAAGCGCCACTCACCGTTACGGAAATACAGCTCTCCGACAACCATTGATACGACTTCTTTATAATAATCGGTAAGCTGATACCTTACAATTTCTTTACCTGTTTTTACATCCGACAGACGTATATGGGCATTTTTCATACCGCTGAAATTATATCCGTGCAGCTTTGCTTCATTGATTGTAACAACAAATGCTATTTTAGAAATTCTCTTATCAATTATTGATAAATTTACATCTATCTGCTCACAGTCAGCACCAAAATTTGTGCCACTGCTGCTGTCTCCTCTATGAACAACTGCATTATCAGGACTTTTAAGCTGTCCGTAAAATACTATCCATGAATCATCAGGAACTACTTCTCTTTCATTTAACATGAATGCTTCGATATCTACATCATAGTCAACAGCCGCAGAAAAATCCCATCCTATACCCACTCTGAGATTTGTCGAGGAAGGATTATTTTTAGTCAAGCTGTATTTTTCGCCTTTTTGCAGGATTTTTTCCGCCGGAGGTAGCTGTGGCCTTTGCGGTCTGCGCGGAGCACTCGGAGCTATAGGCTGTGTTGCACGAGTTTGTGTCGTTTGCGGTGCTCGGTTCTGTGTCGGTTGTGGTGCACGGTTCTGTGTCGGTTGTGGTACTCGGTTCTGTGCAGGCTTTTGATTTGCAGAATATGATGAAACTGTTCTGGAAGCCTTTCTTGAAACCGATTCTGTAGTCAGTCTGTTTAATTGCTGTGCAGTTGATATCCTGAAATCATCACGTGACATTCTGTCAATACGTGTTGCCTCTGTACAGTTCATAGTAATATGTATCAACCATATCATCTTCTTTCTTTTTTTATATCTGCTTCTATAATATTTTTAAATATTGTTCTCATTATTATAAGGTATTCAAAGCTCTGTGTTGTTATATGTCAATCAGTAGTTTAATCCTGTTTTTAACATTTACATCAGAGCCGCTTGTATCATAGTCTACGCTCATAATCTGAACATCGGAAAACTTTCTTTGTATTGATGAGTATATACCTTTTCCGCATACATGGTTCGGCATACACCCGAATGGCTGTATGCATAATATCTTCTTATAGCCTTTAAGAGCATAGTTACATATTTCTGCACCTATAAGCCATCCATCTCCCACTGTACATGTATAGCTTATCTTATCTCTGACATTGAGCTTGAATTTATCAAATTCGTCATCGCATCTGAAGCCTTGACTGCGGAGAGCCTCTGCCATAACTTTCTGAAGACTGCATAAATATCTGAGTATTATTTTTCCTCCAAGACTTATTAAAGCATTTCCTTCAGACAAATGCGAATCTATGTAATATGAAATATACCATGAAAAACCGCTTATCGTCAACTCGCATTTCTGGCTGTGCAGGAATTCCTCAACGTTCAGATTTCCGATTCCACAGTATTTTACATACAGCTCACCCACAATACCAATCTTTATCAGCTCTTTTTTATCGGTTTTTATGTTTTTAAAATCACTGATTATATAAGTATATGTTTTTTTAATCTGATTTGAAGAAAGTTTTTTTCCGGAATCAATCTGTTTAGTCAGTATTTCCGTCCATTTCCTACAGTATTCTTCTGTCTGACCGCTTACTGTCTCATATGGCATAATCTGATTTTTAAGAATCATAAGAAGATCGCTCAGCATGACTGCAGCTACAGCCTGTCTTATCATTAAAAGAGTGATTGAAAAATTATTGTTTTTTTCAAGTCCTTTGACATTAAGCGATATAATAGGCACATTCTGAAAGCCTGCTAATTTAAGAGCCTTGCGGATCATATGAATATAATTTGACCCACGACAGGCATCACCGGCCTGAGGGATAAGCAGATATGTATTTTGGGAATCGTATTTTCCGCTTTGCAAGGCCACTATAAGCTGACCTGTTATAAGAACAAGAGGATAACACATATCGTTATGGATGTATTTTAAACCTGTTTCTTTTATGTTATCCTCGTATCCGTTTTTAAGGATTACTATATTATATTTTTTATTTCCAAATGCATGCTCAAGCAAGGGAAAATTTGCATCAAGCATAGCAGGTATAAGAATGGTAGGTTTTTGCTTCATTCTTTTGTCCTCGTCGGTTTATATTTTAATTTCTTTTTTGATAATAAATTTTATTTTAAAATTCAGCAGGGGTTCTGATTCTACGGAATCAACCGGGCTTTGTGGTCGCTGCTCTGAACATTATTAAAATGATTACTGGTGTATTCTGTTCATGGCGGCGGTTTCCTCGACTTTTATCATGAAATGATAGACGGGGGCGATTTTTTTGAAATCTTCTGCCACCTTTTCGGCAAGGGTATCACTGAACAGATCTTTGAACGGCATATTCTGACAGCAGAAATATACGCTTTTTCTGTTAAGCCAGTTATACAGCTGTTCTGATTGTTCAGGATATCTGTTTTTTTTATACATTTCTCCGCTGATTTTAAAAACGTCCTGTTTTTCGTATGCATCGAGAGCAGCTACAAATGAACTGTCATTTTCGAGAATCATTTTACGATATACTTCCATGGTTCTGACATCTGTATGATAACACCCAAAACCGTATTCGATGCCCTCAGGTGAAAATTCAAAATAAAATGACGGCAGCTCTGCATCACTTTTAGGGCGTCCCATTACGCACCATACGTTTTTTCTGAAAACGGATTTATCCTTTGAAAATCTTGTATCACGATAAATGCGTGATATTTTTTTAGGATTACATACTATCTGAGGATCTATCTGTTCCATTGCAGGCTGAAGCTTATTTATAAATTCTGCGCAAGGCACCTTGATATAATTTATATAATCATTTTTATGCTCCTGGTACCATGATTTGCTGTCACGGAGATGATTTTCAAACAAAAAATTCAGGGCTTTTTTCGTAAATGCCATAATCAAACACCTCATTCTTTTTGTACAAAATAAAGCGATATTGCCATATTATTATCTTAGTACTTTTTCAGTATAATATAACAAAAAAGTTTTGTCAATTGATATGACATTTTTTGTTCCGTTGTTAAATGTTGCTATTAATATTTTATCAATATAGTTAGGTTATTAATATCGCAGGGGATTTAGATACGGTACGAGCCAACCAGGGCCTTACTGTCGAACCTTTGACCTTCGGGAATATGTCCATAACTTATGAGTCCGGCTGTCTAACTGGGGTTTTGGGAATATATAAATTTTCAGAAATTAATTCTATACAAAAATAATATTATGTGATATACTATACTTATTGTAAAGTTACTATTCAGCCACGGTTAAGTCATTAATTTTTGCCGGGATTTTGACCCGCCACGAGTCGGACGGACTTTTCGGTCGAGCCTTTGACCTTCGTGCATAAAGGTTATCTGACAAATGATATTGAGCTTACCGGTGTTACAGCTATTAAATAAAGTGAGGTGCTTTCATTTTGAATGATACACAGACTTCAAAACAGCTAAAGCTTCTGAAAACCATAACACAGCATAAGGCGGCAGATAATACACCACGTGATACGGATATTTCATCTTTAGATATTCTTATGAACAAGTATCTTCCGGAGATATTATACAGACATCCTGATGTTCACGCAAAGCTTGTATTTGAGTATGAAAGATTTAAGGAATATATTAATTATACTGAGCTTGCCAAAAAAAATATAATTACATTGGCCGGAAAATTCGGAACAGGTAAATCCTCTTTTTTCAATTCTATTTATGAGGCAGACGTACTTCCGTGTGATATTCACGCCTACACCTCAGTACCTACATATATTATATCTGAAAATTCATCATCGTCATATATGCTTAACAAATTTGATTTTCTCATACAGACGGAACATGAAAACGTTCAGGAAATCTTTAATAGCTCCAAAAAAAATGCATCTGATTTATCTGTTCCTATGGGTCATCTTATCAAAAGTGTATTGATTCATACTTCGTATAATGTATTAAAAAACACAGCATTTCTTGATACGCCGGGATACTCGGAATTTTCAGAAAAAGATTACTGTGATAAAACCGATAAATCAATGCTTACGTTCAGGCTCAATCACAGCCATTATATCTTATGGTTTGCTGATATAAACAACTGTTCGATATCTGAAAGCGATATCGATATTCTGAAAAAAATAAATCCCCATATTCCAAAGCTTATAATTATAAATAAAGCTGACATTTTATCTGCATCTGAGCTTAGCCAGACAGCAGAAAAAACAAAAAAATTATTAAATTCACGCTCTGTACCGTATATAGATATACTTACATATTCAAGCGACAGTCCTGAAAAATATGACAAATATAAAATTTTAGCATATTTTGATAGATGGAACAAAACATCTGCTGCTGATAATTTTACACACGATTTCGGAGAAATATTTAAAACACTGAAAACAACCGAAGGAAACAAGCACATTTCAGAATTTGAAGAATTTAAAAATCAGCTTATGAGGGAAGTTGAAAAAATAAGCCGTAAAATCCACAAAACAGAAAATGTTTTTCAGGTTAATTCATCTGACGGATTTGTAGCTCTTGATTCAACAGGCACCGTAAATAATGATCAGACAGAGAATAAACCAAATGACAAGCGTACACGTAACATAGGCTTGGATATTTCAAAATTAAAATTATCAGAAATACCTGTTGCAAATCCTGAAAAGCTCTTCAGAAATTATAACGACATAAATGTTACTGACAATTCAGAATATGAAAGATATATAAATTCCGTTTCTATTATGCTTACAGATAATATGAAAAATATCGAACCGATGTTCAGCCGCACTGACGGAAGTTCTCAGTATGCAAAGGAAATTTTCAAAATAATTGCAAAGTCATTTGACGTGGATATTACTGATAATACTCCTGTATCTGAAGCTGTACCTGGCAAAAATGAAACGGATAAAAATGAAACGGATAAAAAGAACCGTTCAGGAAGCCGTTCTTCAAGAAACTCTCCGTTTAAAAAGGGAGCGGACAAGCAGAATGAAGCTCCAAAAGATATTCCCGAACAAAAACAGACAAATCATGAGCGTCCTGCTTCAAGACTGCCGAGACGAAGTCTGAATAAATAAAACAGGAGGAAAGTTAATGGAACAAAAAGCAAAAAATTCATACAATCATTTTCATAAAATATTTTTACACGGATCTCCTATCAAGGAACACCCTGTTGGAAAAGTAAACGAAGAGCTGAAAAGCTTATATTATGATTTTCTGTACATTACGGCAAAATATGAAAACAATGATACCGAAAATCAGCTTCATTTTCTGCAGCGGTTAATGGACGGAACCGGAGCTGTTACCGTAATTTCCGAACATATTAATAATGCTACTTCTATGAACTCCGAAAAGACCACTCAGTTTATCAACGGATGTATCAGTATGAATCTTGAAAGCATATTTTTTATTGACTGTCTTCTGATAACATGCTCCGAAGGCAATATCAATAAAAAACAGGTGGATTATCTTTCGGAAATGGCTGCTGCTCTCTTGCTTGACAAGCGCAGTATTCAGCTTTTATGTGAATATGCTGTTGCAATACTCGAACAAAGTACTGAAAGATACGAAAAGACAAACAAAAAGGACACCTTTGAATTATACAAAAATATCCTTTGTTATACAAAAAAATTTATTTGTGGTGCTCTAGTAAATGACAGTAATAACCTTTACCTTTATTCACTGATTCAGAGTGAACTGAATCCGAGAAAACTCCTTATGTTCAGTGAATCAGAGAGCTATAACAGCTGTGAGATTTTCAGAAAAAATATTATCATTGAAAATCTTAAAATAGATCTGAAAATAATGACACAGATTCATGATTTTCATATAGGATTTAACTGTGCTAAAAACATAGTTTTCAGAAGCTGCGAATTTTCATACGGAGGTAGCTTCAGATTTCATGGATGTAAAAATGTTATCATAGATGACTGCAGTTTTATAAATTTCAATAATGACGCTGTTTTTGATCTGAACCATGACTGTGTGCTTACACTTAATAACTGTACTTTTAAAAACTGCGGATATGAAACAAACTTTGTAAGTACGACAGGCGGCATCATACGCAGTACTAATCTAAACCGTATCAGCATCAGCAGCTGCACATTCAACCACTGTTTTTCGCAGGGTAATTTTAAAGGCGGCATCGTCAGCTTCAACAATATCATTGAAGCAAACAACTGCCAGTTTAACAACTGCAATAAAGGAACATTTTTGTTTTACAGTGATAACGGAAGCTTTAAAGGAACAAATAACGCCAGAACAGACAGCGTAGAATTAAAAGGCTGATAAAAAAATTATTCGAGTATTATTGTAAACGGTCCGTCATTTGTAAGACTTACCTTCATATCTGCACCGAAAACACCTGACTCGACTACAGGGATGCTTTTTCTGCATACATCAATAAAATATTCATAAAGCTCATTTGCGGCATCGGGCTTTCCTGCATCAATAAAGCTTGGTCTGTTACCCTTACGGCAGTCAGCGTACAGTGTAAACTGAGAAATAACAAGAATCTGGCCGCTTACATCTTTGAGTGATAAATTGATTTTGTCATTTTCATCTGAAAATATTCTTAAATTTATTATTTTCGCTGCCAGTCTGTCAGCATCAGCCTTTGTATCCCCTTGCCCCACACCAAGGAACACCAGATATCCTTTTTCTATCTGACCAACTGTTTCTCCATCCACCTCTACCCTTGCATCAAGTACTCTTTGCAAAACTATTTTCAAAACAATAACCTCTTTCTTTAAACAGATAATTTTTACTCATAAAAATTATACCAGAAAAATCGCCTCACTTCAATGCAAACATTCAATAAATTCTTTCTATTCAGCCAAATCATAATGTGCTGCGGATATGTGCGCGAGGGTAAAAGGCGCGGCCGCAAAGCCCGGTCGCATCCGCAGATGCGAAACTCCTGCCCTATAACCGTAGTATCAAATTATAAACTCAAACTTCGCACATCAAAAATAATTTCACATCTTGAAAATTCAAGGGTTCTCACAGTATAAAATAGCTTTTAATCGACAAACCACGTAGCATAACGGAACGCATAAATGCGTTCCCT
>JAEWXO010000084.1 GCA_023458875.1 Bacillota bacterium
TTTCGCGGCATAAACGCTGGAATAATAAATCTGAAAAAGTAGAATTAGTAAATTCGGTAGCTAACTCTACTTTTAATAAAAAATTGAATAATCTAAAATAATTTACACACTTTACTTGACAAACCCTCTAATGATGAGGATTGGCTGTACTTTTTACATTATTTTTACTTTAATTTAAAACTCAATGCTTCAGATTTCAATGAGAAAAATATAGTTAAGAAATTAGAGTACATAAAAGAAAATTATTAAACATTTTATTATTCAAAACCAAAGCGCTGATGTAATATATCAGCGCTTTTCTTCTTGACAAAATACGGCCATTTATGGCACAATATATTCAAGCCCTTCAAAGGGTACATTCATTAATCAGGATACCTATCAGGGAAGCATATCTGATCCGGTATCACTTCATAAGTATCTTTATGCAAATGCAAACCCGGTAATGAATGTTGACCCAAGCGGATATTTCTCACTTGCAGAAATATCAGTATCATCAGCAATAGATAAAATCCTTGATAGTCAGGTATATGCTAATTATGATGAAAAATCACTTAAGTGTGGAAAATGTTATAAATATCAGAATTCAATTGTATCTGAAAATGGATTAAGATCTACAATTCATTTTGTATTCAATAGTTTGTTGGGTCTATTTGATGACTTCAAATTTAAATAGGGGAATAATAGATGGATAATTTAATATTTAAAAAAATATGGGAAGATGAATTGTTATATGAAATACGAATCAAGGCTATAACGGAACGAATAACAGTATTTACTGACTGTTATGTTAATGATGAAACCCTTGTTAACATGAGAAATGATATTGCGGATTTTATAATAAATAAACAGAAAGAGAAAATTGTAGCTGTTGGGACTTTTGGAGATGACAGTGTTTCTTTAATTGCAATTAAGTTGAATCAAAACAGATCAGGTCATATATTGCTTGATATTAAAATGGAGTTAAATGATGATTCAGAGCCAAAACATTTTTGTAATTTTTATTTGAGAACTGAAACTGGAATGATGGAAAGATTTATTGATTCTTTTAAATATTTATGCGAATCACCGGTTGATACAGAAATTTCGTTGTTGCGTGAATAATTATAAATTATTACCTTTTAATGTGTATTTTTTGTTTTGATTCAATCGACAAACTAGCCTGGATAACAATAGGAATCACTTTGTTTCTGGTTAATATTATGGAGTTCTTCGGAGTTATATCAGCAAATAATAAATTAATCAGCACTGATTCACAGATAGCAGAAGGAAATGTAGTACTATTTTCATGTAACAATGACTCACACTGTATGATTGCGTTTCATAATCAGGAAGCATATATTCAACGTGTAAGATGTTCTTTTAGTGACTATGACAGGATGAGTGTCGGTTCAAAGGTATATGTTAAGGTAAAAGGTTCTTCAGCATCTTTATTCGGCATAAAATAAAAAACGCCGGTTCAAGACATTATCACATGTTTTGAACCGGTCATTTTTTTAGTGTAAACTAAAAATTGTTGTTGTGAAGTAAATTTCTTATTTCTGTTAATGTATATTCCTTTATCATTTTTCCGTTTTCAAATACTGTTTCGAGCAGGTTGTCAGACGGAATATTTTTGCTTGTGTATTCGTCGCTGTATGTAATTTCACCGTTTTCGTCCCTGTATACACGGCACATACCCTTTTGTGATTTTTTAAAGTGGCCGCTGTCTGTGACAGGATTTTTAAATATCATGACAGGCTCATTATTTACTTCTCCATAGGTCGCTTTTACTGCTATTCCATATGTATCTCTTGTAAATGGTTTAAGCCCGCCGCCTTCTTCTATGCACTGCATGGAGAAGCTGCCTACTCCGAGTGCAACATTGTTGCAGGCAAATCCGTTTTTTATAAGAACCCTGTATATCTGTTCACATCTCTGTATGGTTATACTGTCACCGTAAATTGCCTTTATATGAGGATCAAGGACTTTGAAGCCCTTTGAATTTACCGTGCCTCCAAAGCTTTTCCATAGTCTGAATACGGTTTCTGTGACTATTTCAACAGGATCTCCGCTGTCACCTCTTACAAGAAGTGTTCCGTTATGGTTCATAATTTCCTCTTTAAGTTCAGGAAGAATATTATCAACGATATTCCAGTAATCATAAGAATCAGAAACCATAGAAAAGCTTGTATCCGGATAAAGTTCGGTCAGAAGCTTTTTTATAAATGTCTTTTCGTCACCGTCTATCGCATAGTTGCTTGTCATTACAGAATGCTCTGTTGAAACAGAGCCAGATGCAACAGGTTCCTTTGTACAGTCACAGTTATAATAATATTCAAGGTATGGAATTGTTGCAACAGTCGCAGTGTTAAGAAAAGACAGACAGAAGCCTGCACTTGATGCAACTGCACTTTCAAGGCTTTCCTGTCCTCTCATTGAAAAATCACCGAGGGCCCTGCTTCGCGGAACATCGTTGTCAACAGATATATCATAGTATTTGTTGACAATCTGTCTGTATCTGTATCCTACATTTGCCGAGCACATAGGATGCCACAGACTGCAACTCATAAGACTTTCAAGTGCCTGGCCTACCCAGAAAAAATCAGGAACGGTATTTGAAATTTCAATCATAGGTACTTTTATAGGTACTCTTGTTCCCTCTTTTATTGCCCGTATTTTTACAGGAAGGTAACCGAGATCATAAAGAGCAGCAATTTTTGACGTATCATATGTTCCCTCGCCTATTGAATACTTAAGGATTCTTTCATATTCGCCGAGTACATCTTCTTTTTTGCATTTAAAGAAATTTTCATTGAAATAATCTACAAGATATTTTTTAATAAAACTTTGCAGTCCGAACAAAACAAGCTTATCTTCGTTTTCAAGTCTTGACATTCTTGGTGTAAAGTAAGATGTAAGCAGGGTTGTCTCCGGATTGAACTGTGCCTGATGTGTTACTTTGTAAAAGTCACATAAAAGCAATGGCATTGTATTTTTCATTATAAGTTCCCCTCCTATAAAATTATTATTTTTGAATTTTCTATTTTATTTTGCATTGTATCAAGAGTATATATTTTATCAACATAATCAGTATTCAGAAGCTCGCCTTTTTCAATGGCTTTTTCCATATGAGTAACATAAAGAATGACTCTTGATGCGCCGGCTTCTTTAAGTGCACTTCCGGCTTCGGCAAAGGTTCTTCCTCCGACACATATGTCATCTATAATGAGAATTGTTTTTCCGGATATGTCAGGTGCATTTACAAGCTCATATTTAAGGATTTTTCCTGTGCTGAGATCACGTTTTTTATTTCCGAAAAATACAGGTAAGGACAGACTGAAAATTTCCGAATATTTTTTAACGGCACCATTATCAGGATAAAAAATATAATCAGGTTTTTCACGAAGAATAATTTTTTCGATTTCCGGCTGAAGAGGAATTTCTTCAACTTTGTTTATCAGAGCCGTTGTAATAATCGAATGGGGATCATATATTTTTACTCTGTCAAAATCAAGACTGTTTATAAAATTGCAGAAATGTTTAAGCGTAAAGCAGTAGCCTTTGATTTTTCTGTCCATTCTTGAATACGGGACATATGGCATAAATAAGTAAACAGAAGCTGTTTTCGGCAATGTTTCATCAAGCCAGCCTTTAGCCATAATAAGTCTCGTTATATCCCTGTCATCTTCAAATATTATCTTTACTTCTACGTTTTTGTTATCCTGCAGCTCAATGCTCTTATAAATCCCCTCAGAGTTCGGAAAACTTTCATTTCCGAAAATAATATTATTAATAAATACAGCCATGTTATTGACTTCCCTTCTTAAGTAAATATTATTTAACCGTTATCTGACACATCTTCATTGTCTGCAATGCTGCATTATGTGTTTCAGGTGTAACTCCGGCACAGCATTTTTCAGTTACGGAAATCTCGGTGTCTGTAAACGCAGCTTTAAGTAGAAGAGCGTTTGATACAACGCATATGTCGGTACAAAGTCCTATAAGCTCAATTTCTTCAATAGGTTCTTCCTCTGCGGATTTTTTGAGTGCTTCAACAAGATTTGTCGAACCGAATGTATTTTTGCAGAATATTATTGCATCGCCCATAGCCTGCCTGATTTCATCATTGATTTTCCATCCTTCTGTATTTTCTATACAGTGAGCAACAGGAAGCTTCTTTCCTTCCTGAGTATCAAGGTAATTATCATAGTGAGTATCCTGTGTGGCAAGAATTTTATAGCCTTCAGCTTTTGCCTGTGTAATCCTTTTTACAGCATAAGGTACAATAGCTACAGCTTCTTTTGTTCCGAGTGCCATGTCAATAAAATCGTTCTGCATGTCTACAACTATAAGATATTTCATATCGGTTTCCTCCATTGATTAAAATTTTTCAGGATTTCTTTTGTATAATTTTGATGTGCGGTGCCCCGCCCGCTGATTTTCAAGGTCTGTCTCTATTACAAAATCAGAAATTTTTCTTCTGAAATTTGCAGCGTATTCCTTTTTGCCTAAAATAACTTCATATACCTTCTGAAGTGAAGAAAGCGTAAAATATTCCGGCATAAGGTTGAAGGCAATATTTGAATCGGTTGTGCAGTGCATCAGTTCTTTATAGCCTTCATAAATAATTTCAGCATGATCAAATGCAAGGTCACTTCTGATTATTTTTATTTTATCTGAGTTTTCTCCTGTTGTATGGGATATTTCAAGAACGGAGATAAGCTCAGTATCTTCGCGACGCAGGATTATCGTGGCATTTGATATTTTTGAATCTTTGTTTACCTTTTCAGAAGAAATGCTGTATGAAAATTCAAACCAGAATGCATCGGACGCATCTGAACTCATATCTGCACTTACATCCTGCGAGACAATAAGGGCAAGGAATGCATCTGATATTACCCAGCCTCTAGGGTCTCTTCCGGGTTTGCTGAAGGTTTTGAATTCTTTAAGGTATGCTGATTTTACTCCCGTTTCTTCTTCGAGCTCACGTTCAGCTGTTTTTTCAAGTGTTTCTCCGCTTCTTATAAAGCCCCCGGGAAGTGAGTAAATATTTTTAAATGGTTCAATTCCGCGCTTTATAAGCAAAAGCTTTAATTTTTTAGGAGCAAGCTTACGGTAGTTCTGTTCGGTATCGTCCATTATTGAAAACACAACAATGTCAGCTGCGACAGACGGACGTTCGTATTTTAATATGTCAGGTTTTTTTTCCGGCATTTTAATCCGCTTCCTTTTTTGATATTGTTTATTTGATATTATCATTATAATACTATCAGAATCAAAAGTCAATAGTTTTTTATATTTTTTTTATAAATGCCTGTATTGAAATCAATTCTGTAATATGCTATGCTAATAATTAATCTGCAAAAAATATTATATTACCGGGAGAAATAAATGAATAAAAAACAAATTCTTATAGTAGACGACGACGAGGATCTGTCGTTTATAATTTCTGAAATGCTTGAAGACTACGGATACAAGACTGAAAGTGCTTCAAATGGTGAAGACGCATTTGAAATGCTTTCAGAAAATACATATCATCTGATATTACTTGACATAAACCTTCCTGATACGACAGGTTTTGAGCTTTGCCGTGAGCTTCGCCGTGTGTCAACAGTGCCTGTTATTTTTGCAAGTGCAAGAACAGAGCTGACAGACCGTATCACAGGCCTTGATATAGGCGGTGATGATTATCTGCCTAAGCCGTATTCAATGAAGGAACTCCTTTCAAGGGTAAATGCCCTGATACGCCGCAGCTATGGCTTTTCGGATGAAGAAAAAATTCTGTCATTCGGAAATGTAACGGTTAATATTACATCAAGGACAGTTACAAGGAACGGTCAGTCAGTTTCTCTTTCGCTTCGCGAATTTGATCTGCTTGCATATCTGTGCGAACATAAAAACACAGCTGTGCCAAAGGAAAAATTATTATCGGAGGTATGGGGAGCTTTTTCTTCGGCAGAACCATCCACTCTTACCGTTCATATACGCTGGCTCAGGGAAAAGCTTGAGGAAAATCCTGCATCTCCGGAATATATAAAAACTGTTTTTAAAGTTGGATATATGCTGGAGGTCACAGAATGAAAAAAAGATTGCTTATTATCACTTTATTTTTTTCTATTATAATATTTTTAACAGCCTGTGCTTTTTATATTTCAGAAAAGAAAAATAATTCATATCAGACAAGAGCGGAACAGATTATTGCCGTAAACGAGATAGAACAGCTTGCATTGTCAGGAAAAACTGATCAGATGCAGGAAAAAGCCGGAGCACTGAAGCAGGAAATCAGGCAGATGGAAACTGATTATAGCCGGAGTAATGAAATTTTTATAATGTGCGGAATATGCATTGTATTTTTAATGTGTGTTGTCGGATATGTGTATTTTCAGATACTTCGCCCTTTTGATAAAATGGGGAAATTTGCACAGAAAATAGCGGGTGGTGATTTCGGTATACCGCTTGACTATGAGCGGTCAAATTATTTCGGAGCATTTACATGGGCGTTTGACAGTATGCGTATTGAAATTACAAAGGCACGTTCATGTGAGCGTGAGGCAATAGAGAATAATAAAACAGTTATAGCCACACTTTCACATGATATAAAGACCCCTATTGCTTCAATACGTGCCTATGCGGAGGGCCTTGAGGCAAATATGGATAATTCATCTGAGAAGCGTCAGAAGTATATATCTGTAATAATGAAAAAATGTGATGAGGTATCAGGGCTTACAAATGACCTGTTTCTTCATTCACTGTCGGACCTTGACAAGCTTAAAATCAACCCGGAAAAATTTGAACTGTGTGGTTTTATAAAAAATGCAGTTGATGAAATCGCAGCAGATAATAATGACGTACATTTTAAAGATACAGGGTGTACGGCTATGGTGATGGGAGACAGGAAAAGATTTGTCCAGATAACAGAAAATCTTATTAACAACGCCCGTAAATATGCAGCATCAGATACTGATATTTTTATAGAGTCTGATAATGAACATGTATATATGCATTTCAGAGATTATGGTCCGGGTATTCCGGATGAAGATATACCGTTTATTTTTGATAAATTTTACAGAGGGAAAAACTGCGGCAATGAACAGGGCTCAGGACTCGGACTTTACATAGTAAAATATATTACCGAACAGCTGAGCGGTACAGTCAGGCTCCAGAACCATCAGAATGGTCTTGAAGTAATTATTTGTTTTCCTGTTATCTCTTAAGGACTTCTTAATAACTTCTATGATACAATGGTTATAGATTAAAAGTTAACTATTCAGCCCATATGGGGATATAATGCTTATGCAGGAATTTCGACTCTGAGGAGTCGACCAGGCTTTGCGGTCGCCTGGACTTCGCTGACATATCTGCATCACTCTGAATAGTAACGATTAAAGAGACAGAAGGCAGGAAAGGAAGACACGGTATATGAAAACAATTTTATCGGCAAAAGGGCTTTGTAAAAGCTATGCACATAACGGGGAACAGAATCACATTATTTCAAATGTGGATCTGGAGCTTTATGACGGTGATTTTACAGTTATAATGGGAGCATCCGGTTCAGGAAAATCAACATTGTTATATTCACTAAGCGGAATGGACAGGGCAACAGCAGGAAAGGTTATCTACAACGGTCAGGATCTTGTTACGGCAAATGAAAAAAAGCTTTCGCTGTTAAGACATACTGATTTCGGATTTATATTTCAGCAGATGCACCTTATAAGCAATCTTAATCTTTTTGAAAATATTGCGGTGTCAGGTTATCTTAATAAGGATAAATCAACCGGTGACATAAGAAAACGTACAGAAGCTTTAATGGAGCAGATGGGAATTTCTCATATAAAGTCACATCTTCCGTCACAGGTTTCAGGCGGAGAACAGCAGCGCTGTGCAATTGCAAGGGCAGTAATAAATAATCCGAAACTGATTTTTGCAGATGAACCTACGGGTGCACTGAACAGAAAAAATACAACAGAGGTTTTAAACCTGCTTACTGAACTGAACCGTAACGGTCAGAATGTTCTTATGGTAACCCATGATATGAGAGCGGCGCTCCGTGCAGTCAGAATTATTTATCTTGCAGACGGAAAAATATTAGGTGAACTTTCACTTCCGCCTTATACTCAGAATGAAGAAAAAGGCCGTGAATCACAGGTAAATGCATGGCTTTCTTCAATGGAATGGTGAGGTGAGCATATGGAAATTCTGACTTTACTTAAAGCAAATATCCGTCATAAAAAAGGTTCATTTGTAAGTATTATTCTGCTTATGATTATTATATCTGTGTCGCTTACATCTATTATAAGCCTGAAGGATAATATAGTAAGAAGCCTGAATTCGGAAATGGACATAACAGGCGCAGGTGACCTGACTGTTATGATAAGAGAAAGCCAGCTTACAGATGAGATGCTTGACAATATAGAAAACAATGATATGGTCAAAGATTATTCAATATGTCCATCGCTTGCTACTAGAGGAAGCAGTGTAGGAGATAAAAAATATGCAACGTCATGGTTTATGGAAAAGCTTAATAGTAATTGCAGACTTATCAAAGATGATTTATCAGGATATGAAGATGGTCTTCCGGAATTAAAGAATGGTGAGATTTATCTTACCATTGGTATTCAGAGTTCTATGCCTTGTAAAAAAGGGGACACAGTAAAAATAAATACAGTTTTCCGCGATTATGAGTTTAAAATCAAGGGCTTTGTCACTGAGCCGGTTACAGGTTCATTTACAATAGGGTGGAAACAGGTATTTATAAGTAATGATGATTTTGATAAAATTTCTGAGGAATATGAACGTGAAAAAACTGAGGAAAAGGACGAAAAATTCATTATTTTAAGTATTAATAAGTCAGAAAGCTGTGAGATGTCACAGCTTAAATTCAGAAGACAGCTCAATATTGATACGGGCCTTTTAAACCATGCACTTGGTTCACTTACAAAAGATCAGTCAATAGGTTATACAAATATTTATCCTAAAATAATTACAAGTGTTCTTACCGTATTTGTTATAATTCTTCTTGTAATCGTACTTATTGTTATGAGACACAGTATTATAACAACAATCGAAATGGATTATGCGGGGCTGGGAGTTTTAAAATCTCAGGGGTTTACAAGTCGTAGAATACGTTTGATTTTTATTTTTCAGTATCTTTCAGCACAGCTTTCAGGTACCTTTATAGGAATAATACTTGCTATCCCGCTTATAAGTATTCTGGGAAATGTATTTGTACCGATAATAGCTGTCTGTATAGAGCCGGGAATTTCAATATTAAAGGTTTCGGGTACAATATTGGCGGTTATAATGGTTTCTGCGGTATTTATTATTTTTGCAACAGGAAATGTTCTAAGGATATCACCTGTAAGAGCAATTTCAGGTGGATATAATGATATTTATTTTGACAGCAGACTTAATGCCCATATAAATAAAAAGTTTCTGTCGGGGAGTCTTGCATTAAGACAGTTTACATCTGAAAAACGTCAGTATATAGGTATAATTTTAATTGTGTCCTTGCTTGTTTTTTTTATGATGACAATAATGGTTCTCGGAAATATTCTTACATCCAGGTCCACAATGGAATCAATCGGAGTTATTATTACGGACTTTAATATATCATATATTGAGGAACCTGATGATAAAAAACTCGGGGAGATAGAAAATACAATTAATGAAATAGAAAAAATTAAACAGAAATATTATAGAACATCAAAATATGTATCAATAAACGACGAGGAAATGTTTGTTTCTATTTACAGAGATCCGGAGGTAATACAGGGAATGATCAAAGGAAGGGTTCCAATGTATGACAATGAACTTATTATTACAGAGATACTTTCCGATGAGCTTGACATAAAGATGGGAGATACCGTTAAGCTTTCATTCAAGGATGAAGAGGGAGAATACATTGTATCAGGAATCTATCAGACAACATACGATGTAGGAAGGACATTCTCCATTAATTTTGAAGCGGCAAAAAAGCTTGGAATCAAAAAAATGGGAAGTGCAGGATTCTGTCTTGAAGATGCTTCAAAGGCACAGGCTGTTGTTGACAGATTAAATGAAAAATACAGTGATATTATCAGTGCAGAGGTCTCTGACAACATGAATGACCTTGACGTTTATCAGATTGCCATAGATGTGACAAAGACAGTAATATATTCATTCTCGGTTATTTTTGCACTTATTGTTGTATTTATGGTATGTAAAAAAACATTTTTAAAAGAAAAAAAAGACATTGGAATATACAAATCCCTTGGTTTTACCTCAAACAGATTAAGACTCCAGTTTGCAGTAAGATTTCTTCTGATTGCAATTATCGGTTCAGCAGCCGGAACTGTCGCAAGTCTCATTTTCTCGCAGAAGCTTATTGTAGTTATGCTAAGACTTATCGGAGTAACAAGTCTTAATACAAAATTCACTATAATGACATTTGTTTTACCGATTGCGTTGATATGCTTATGCTTCTTTGTGTTTTCATATATTGCAGCAGCAAAAATAAAAAAGGTACAGGTAAAAGAACTGGTTTCCGAGTAAAAAAATAAAAATATGTGTCTGAACGAATAAAAATAAATAAAAGTCCTCCCCGGGTCTTCAGTACTTAAAGTATGAAGAGGTATGGGGAGGACTTTTAAATTTTTTTATGTGAATAGAGCCCTGATAGAGCCCTCAACTTCATGAGAGACCTTAAAATTTATCATATGTTTTCATATTTTTTATTTTATAGTGTCCTGAGTTGCGAAACCGCAAAAAATAAGCCACTTGTGAAAGCTCACAAATGACGTATCTATGGGATTTAATTAAAATCGAGGTGACAAGATTCGAACTTGCGGCCTCTACGTCCCGAACGTAGCGCTCTACCAAACTGAGCCACACCTCGATGTATTAAAAATGCCCTTAAAACATTAAAATTATATCACAAAATATCATACTTGTAAATACCCTTTTTAAAATAATTTTTATATGCTGAAATAAATTATCTATAGGTGCTCCGATTAAGAAAAAACAAATAAGGTTTATTTTAACAAACTTTAATTACTTAATATTAATAATTTTTTTATAAAAGTCTTGATTTTCTTATATATATGGTATAATGAATAAAGTTTTTAGGGCTTATGCCCGGGAGTTTTACACTTAAATTACTTAAACATCGTCATAAAGCCCTAAAATAGGGCGATTTTTTTTGTCAACAAAATTTATTTAAATAGCAGCTATTGTCAAGTATTTATGGTATAATAGTAAGCAGTACTCAAAAAATGCATTCAAGGAGATGTCCATATGAAACTTACTATTTCAGGTTCAAAAAACTCGGAATCATTATACATTCAAAAATCATATAAAAATAATCAGGGAAAATCATCTACAACGACCGTTCGAAAGCTTGGTAAATTAAAAGATTTATGTGAAGAAATTAATACTGACAGAGGCGGAGTTATTGCCTGGGCTAAAGAACAGGTTAGAAGAGAAACTGAAAAATATAAAGTTGAAAAAGAAGCAAACAATGTCGTAATAACATTTAAGGCTAATGAGCCGATGGAATACAATCAAAAGAAATTCTTCCTCGGTGGATACTTGTTTCCTCAGTCCATTTACTACGACCTTAAGCTCGACTACATATGCAAGAGAATAAAATCAAAGCATAAATTCGAATATGATTTAAATGCGATTCTATCCGATTTAATATACACAAGAATACTCGAACCGGACAGTAAGCGTTCATCATTCAAAACAGCACAGAAATTTCTTGAAAGTCCTACTTATGAACTTCATGATGTATATAGATTTCTTTCAGTTCTTGCCGATGAATGCGACTTTATTCAGTCTGAAGTATACAAGAACAGCTTAATTACAACTAAGAGAAGCAATAAAGTTCTTTATTATGACTGTACTAATTATTACTTTGAAATTGAGCAGGAAGACGGTGACAGAAAATACGGAAAAAGCAAAGAACATCGTCCTAATCCAATCATACAGATGGGGATGTTTACAGATGGTGACGGAGTCCCTCTTGCATTTTCGTTGTTTCCCGGAAATCAAAACGAACAAAAGTCTCTGAAACCACTTGAACAGAAAGTTATCAGAGACTTTGGATGTCATAAATTTATTTACTGCAGCGATGCAGGGCTAGGCTCGGAGTCTATTCGTGAGTTTAACAATATTGGTGAACGTAGTTTCATTGTTACTCAGTCAATAAAAAAACTCAAAAAAGAAGAAAAGGAATGGGCTCTTGATACTAAAGGATTTCGAAGATTATCAGACGGCGCAGAAATCGATGATATTTCAAAACTTGATCCTGAAGACAAAGATGTATATTACAAAGAAGATCCGTATACTCCGAAAAAAATTCATCAGACATTAATCGTTACATATTCTCCTAAGTATGCTGCATATCAAAAAACTATACGTGAAAAGCAGGTTGAAAGAGCTACCAAAATGCTTTCAGAAGGCAAACACAAAAGAACAAAAAAGAACCCCAATGACCCTGCTCGTTTTATTAGTCAGGTAGCAGTGACAGAAGAAGGCGAAGTTGCAGACAAAAAGATTTATGCTCTTGATGAAGAAAAGATCGCAGAAGAAGCAAGATATGACGGATTATATGCACTGTGCACAGATCTTCTGGATGATGATCCAAAAACAATAATTGCAGTCAGTGAAGGCAGATGGCAGATTGAAGCATGCTTCCGTAATCTTAAAACAGACTTTGAAGCTAGTGTATTGGCATATTCATATATAAACTGAAAGTTATCCAAATCAGGATATAATGAAATCAATTTAACACGAGCATCTTTAGTAAGTGTTTTAATTCTTCATTTGATAAACGGACTGTGCGTTTTTTGGTTTTGCCATAGTACACCCTCATTTCAATAAAATCGTATCTATGACAATTATATCATATATGCAGAATTAATTCAAGAGTGAATATGCCTGTACACTAGACCGGTTTATGTTAAAACAGATCAGAGCATAACAGCCCATTTCCTTGTATGTTTCCTTGCTCTCCTAATATACAAACTCCTCGAAAAGAAGCTTGAGAAAAAATATACATGTGATGAAATACTAGATACACTTAAATCCATGAACTTCGCAGATATCCAGGAACAAGGCTATATGCCTCTTTATGAAAAAACAAAAATTACTGATGATCTTCACGATAAATGCGGATTTAGAACTGATTTCAATTTCATAACCAAACAAAAAATGAGAACAATCGAAAAAAATAGCAAACGCCATTAATTTCCACAAAAATACCTACATTTCAGAAAAATTATCAACAGCCTCTAACAAACGTAAATACGTCGATTAGAGGCTGTTTATTTTTGAATAACTGTAAAACTCGGGATTATACATTATAACGGATTGAAATACAAGCTTAAATTACTTCAATATTATCGATACAGTACACTAGGTTGAATATTCTGCGATTTGTGCGGTGCTGCTATAAACATACTAAAATTATTTGTCAAATATTTATGGTTTTGATTATAAACTTTTGGATACTTTGCATATTGATAATTAAAAACAAAAGTTGTAATATATAAATACAGAAAATATATTCCAATATATTTTGTATAGTATATTTATTGCTTGAGGAAGAAGTTATGAATAAAAAACTCAAACTTCGCAGGATGAATTTCACGGAACGGATGAATCCGTTCCCTACGAGGGTTACGCTCAATGTAGGGAACGCATTTATGCGTTCCGTTATGCTACGTGGTTTGTCGATTAAAAGCTATTT
>JAEWXO010000085.1 GCA_023458875.1 Bacillota bacterium
AAATAGCTTTTAATCGACAAACCACGTAGCATAACGGAACGCATAAATGCGTTCCCTACATTGAGCGTAACCCTCGTAGGGAACGGATTCATCCGTTCCGTGAAATTCATCCTGCGAAGTTTGAGTAATTAATTAAGATGGAGGAGAGTTTATGTATAATTATCTTGTAGTTGGTGCCGGACTTTACGGTGCAGTATTTGCAAATGAAATGAGAAAAAAAGGGAAAACGGTTCTGGTAATTGACAAGAGACCAGACATTGCAGGTAATGTATATACAGAAGATATTGAGGGTATTCATGTACACAAGTACGGTGCTCATATCTTTCATACAAACAATAAGAAAGTATGGGATTATGTAAATGGATATGCCGAGTTCAACAGGTTTACAAACAGTCCCGTTGCTAATTATAAAGGTGAGCTTTACTCACTTCCTTTTAATATGTACACATTCAATAAGATGTGGGGTGTCGTAACTCCTGAAGAGGCATATGAAAAGATTGAGGAACAGAAGAAGGCAGCTGGAATTACTGAACCTAAGAATCTTGAAGAACAGGCTATTTCACTGGTTGGTACTGATATATATGAAAAGCTTATTAAGGGCTATACAGAAAAACAGTGGGGACGTGACTGTAAGGATCTTCCTTCTTTTATAATTAAAAGACTTCCCGTGAGACTGACTTTTGATAATAATTACTTCAATGCACTTTATCAGGGTATTCCTATTGGCGGATACACAAAGATGGTAGCCAATATGCTTGATGGAATTGAAGTGACGCTTAACGAAAATTATCTTGCAGACAAGGCTAAGTGGGATTCAATGGCCGAAAAGGTAGTATATACAGGTCCTATTGATGCTTACTTTGACTATAGTCTGGGAACACTAGAATACCGTTCAGTTCGTTTTGAAACTGAAACACTTGATATGCCAAACTTCCAGGGCAATGCTGCTGTAAACTATACAGATCGTGAAACTCCATGGACAAGAATTATCGAACACAAGTGGTTTGAATTCGGTAAGGACGAAAACGGAAATGATCTTCCTAAGACAGTTATCAGCCGTGAATACAGTTCAGAATGGAAACCGGGTGATGAACCTTATTACCCGGTAAACGATGAAAAGAACGGCGAGAGATATGCTGAGTATAAAAAACTTGCTGAAAACGAAAAGAATATTATTTTCGGCGGACGTCTTGGCGAGTACAAATATTATGATATGGATGCTGTGATTGATGCTGCGTTAAATATGGCAGCAGCTCAGAATGATTAAATTTTTTGATTTTGCTTTAAATCCTGTAATCAAAGAATCAGAAAAGCTTTATTACAGAAAAGAAGGAAGCATGGTTTCATTCTGTACGTACTTTAACGCTATACCTGCCGGTAAGCTTAAAAAATACTCCGCTGCTGAAATGATCATAATAAAGGCCATTGTTGAAAATGAAACCGTGTTAAAAGTAAAGTGTACAGGCAGTGACGATATTATTGCATGCTGCTGCACAGATTCATATTCAGAACTGATAATAAGAATATCAGATGTTCCTGACGGCTCAGTTCTGATGTACATGACAGCTGAAGGAGGAAAGCTCTTATCAGCATCCGTATATCTTTCCGGAACAGAAAGATATATATCTGCAGCATTAATTACATGTACATATAAAAGAGAAGAACAACTGATATCCAACATCAGATATCTGCTTGAAAAGTCTGATGAAAATGATTTCGATATTATCGTTTCTGATAATGGTTCAACGTTAGATGAAAATTTATTTGAGTGCTGCCGTGCTTCCGTTATAAGAAATATAAATAACGGTGGCAGCGGCGGTTATCATGCCGGGATGGCTGAAGCAGTCAAAAGAAATAAGTATACACATTTCATCATAATGGATGATGACGTACTTATAGAATACTGTGCTATTCAAAAGCTTCTTGGATTTCTGAGAGCTTTAAAAGATGAATATTCAGATCTTACAGTCTGCGGTTCCATGATTAGTCTTTATGAACCATGTGTACAGTTTGAATCCGGCGGATTCTTTTCACCGGACGGCATGCAGACTGGCAGGTGTTACAAAAATAATATTTCATCTACAGATGGTCTGCTTGCTGACGAGGAAGAAAAGATAATTAATTATGCAGCATGGTGGCTGGTTTGTATGCCGGCCGGTTATGCAGAAAACGGAGAATATCCGGCACCTTTTTTCATAAAGTATGATGATGTTGAGTATTCACTGAGGTGTAAAATGAAAATAATTTCACTTTGTGGCTTTGGTGTATGGCATGAGGACTTTGGAAGCAAATACAATGCCGTATCGGCATATTTTGATACACGCAATTACCTGTTTCTGATGAAATGGCATGGAGAGAACTTTAATTCTCTCAGGGCTTTCAGAAAAGCACTGTGGATGCTTACGGAGAAAATATGCCGGCAGCAGTACAGCTTTGCCGGGGCTGTGATCATGGGATACCGAGATTATCTTAAAGGTGAGGAGTTTCTCATAAGTCCGGATAACGGTTCGCTACTGACTGAAATAGCCGGATATAACATCAGCCTGTATGACGATTCAGAACTTCATAAACTTTATAATGTTAAATATGACGATGAACTGTACCGTATATGTTCCGGTGTGGCTTTTAGCAGATATATGCAGTTTCTGCTTTACGGACAGACTATTCCCTCCGTGTTCTGCAGAAAACTTTCAGTCACGGATGTTATTTCAGACAGAAAAGAGCATTATTTCAGAGCAGACAGAGTGCTGCATTACAGTGTAAACGACAGAAAAGGATATGTGACGAAAAAATCTATAATTAAAACTTTATATTTATTATTGAAGTTTATATATATTCATATTAAATTTAGTGGGGGAAGAAAATGATACTTCAGAATGTAATTTTACCGTCTACCAGTACATGTACAGAAGAAAGCATGTATTTCAGAAGGCAGAATGACGTAGTTTATTTGTGGTGTAATGACTGGATCGATGTTAATCCCGGCGGCATTGTGGAGTTCGACACATATTTTAACGGTTTTTCAGCTGAAAAATGGTTTAAATATTCAAAGGTGAAAACAGTATATATAACATTAAAGGTCAAGGGAAATCTCCGACTGACAATGATGAGAAAAGAAAAAATCGGTGACAGGATAATTACGGAGTACACAGGAGAACATATGTGTATTACGGAAAATAATGAAGTTAAGGAATTTACTTTTCCGTTTGAAACCTCATCTCCAAATGGTATGTACTGTTTTCAACTTTCCGGTGTTGAAGGTGTTTCTGTTTTTTACGGTGCAAACTACAGCGCTGAATTAAAAAAAGATGAAATATCACTGGTTAAGATTGCTGTTGATATCTGTACGTATAAAAGAGAAAGATTTATTGAAGGAAATATAAACATTCTGAATGAAAAATTCCTGAATAACAAAAAAACTTTTATGTATGATAAACTTGAGATATTCATCTCTGATAATGCACATACACTTGACAGTGAAAAGCTTTCCAGTGAAAAAATACATATTTTTCAGAATAAAAATGTCGGTGGTGCCGGTGGCTTTACACGTGGCATGATTGAAATCAGGAAGGTCAAAGAAAAAAGAAAAATTACACATATACTTGTTATGGATGACGATATAGTAATAGAGCCTGAGGCATTGTTCAGAACGTGTGCCATACTTTCGTGTACAAAGGATGAGTACAGAGATGCATTTATAGGTGGAGCAATGCTTCGTCTCGATAACAGATATATTCAGACTGAATCAGGAGCGTTATGGAACGGCGGCGAGATCATTTCCCTGAAGGGCGGGCTTGATCTTCGTACACTGGATGCATGTCTTTTTAATGAATTTGAAGAACGTGCCCAGTTTAATGCATGGTGGTACTGTGCATTTCCAGTTGATGTTGTAGAAGATGATAATCTCCCTATGCCAATATTTATTCGTGGTGATGACGTTGAGTACGGACTCAGAAATATGAAACATCTCATTCTGATGAATGGTATCTGCGTATGGCATGAGCCGTTTGAAAATAAATATTCTTCGTTCCTTTATTATTATATTTTAAGAAACAGACTTATAGACAATTCACTTCATAATATGGTTATTCCAAAAAAGCAGTTTATTAATCTGCTCGAAATGCAGGTCAATGACGAGCTTCGGATCTACCGTTATAAAAATGCTGAGCTTCTTATGAGGGGTGTAGAGGACTTCTTTAAGGGAGTTGAATGGCTTATGAGTCAGGATGGTGAAAAACTTCATCAGGATATTATGAAAAACGGATACAAGCTCCAGTATCTTGAAGACCTGGAGGATAAGGTGAATTTCCTGTATCCGCTTTACGAAAAATCTCTCAGGGATGTTCCTGCAATGGGAAGAAAACAGAGAATTATTAATCATTATTCAGTGAATGGTACATATCTGAAACCTGTAAGAGATTACAATATTGTTCCTACAGTAGGGCCTTGTCAGTCATCATTCTACAGAGTTGAAACCGTACTTTACTATGACTATTCCAGCAGAAAAGGTTTTGTTACCAGACGTAATCCCGAAAAGTGTAAAGCTCTTCAGAAACAGCTTAAGGCACTTTGCAGTAAAGTTAACGCTGACTATGATTCTGCAGTTAAAAGATTTGCTTCAGATGCAAAGAAACTTACAAATATAAATTTCTGGAATAAGTATCTGGGTATTTGATAATAAATTTATGAGGTGGAAAAATGATTAGGAAAAATAATAACAGAAATTATAAGAACTCATCCGATAATGTTCTTTCATCAGCATCAAAAACTATGTCAGAATCAGTTTTATCAGAAGTGACTGAAAATAATGAAGTGGCTGAAAATACTGAACCGGAAAAAAATGCACCTGATACTGCTAAAGAGCCAATCGTTATTGATTCAGATAAAGCAACAGCAATTTATACTCTTTGGTTTGGTCTTGATTATGGTAGCATACTTACGTCATATGCTATTTACAATGTTGCCAGACAACTGGGAAAAAAGCCGTATCTCCTTGAGAAGCATCCTGAACTATGGGGAGAACATTACACTGACAGGAACAATATTGCCGGAAAATTTATTACTAAAAACTGCGATATTCTTGAGGTATTCAGTGATGAAAATGCCAAAAATGCACTTTCAGAAATTAGAACACATATTATAGGTTCAGATATTTTGTGGGATAACAATATAGTCGGAAAACAGACAGACAAGTATTATTACCTTAGTGATATATCAGATCAGGATAAGAAAAAGATATCATTCGGTACTTCACTTGGCGGACATAACGTTGAAGTTGACCGAAGAAATGACTACTGTATTCTTCTTAACAAATTTAATTGCATATCAGTAAAGAGTCTTGATGAATCAATGAGGCTCTCAGATATGTATTATATTTGCCCGGAAATAGTACTTGATCCTGTATTCCTTTGCGATATGGAAAAGTATACAGAGTGTGCTGAAGGATCAGTGGCAAATGAGATTGAACAGGAAAACAGTTTTATCTTTACGTATATGAAAAACGGCAACAGCAGAAAGAAAGATTTTATTCTCAGAGGTAACAGGGCTCTTATGGAAAATCATCTGTCACCGTTAAGAAATTTCATAGACATTAACCGTTTCCCTGAATCAAGGGCTGCAATTGGTCTTGAACCGGCATTTCATATCCTTGCAGATGACTGGCTTCACTATATAATTAACAGTGATTTTGTTATAACAGACGATTATTATGGTATGTGCTTTGCACTTATGTTTGAAAAGAATTTTGCAGTTCTTGTAGACAGAGAAACCGAAAATCTTTCTCTTTATACTACTCTTCTTGAACAGCTTAAACTGTCTGAAAGACTTGTATTTACCGATGATGATTTCATGGCAAAGGAATATCTTTTCAGAAAACCGGTTAAGTATAAGGGTGTCAGTGAAAAACTTGAGAAGCTCAGGACTGATTCTTTAAACTGGTTCAAGAATAATCTAGGTTAATTAAGGTTTTTAAGGAGTATATAAAGATGAAAATTGTAAAGTTTAAAATACAGAATCTAATTCTTATCAGCAATAAGAATCTTGATGAAAACAGAGCTATGATGTACAGATCAAAAGATAATGCAAAGTTTCACTATGATAATTTAAAGTCGGCTTATTGCCTGAAGCCCGGTGAATTTGTGGAATTTTTTACATACTTCAATTCTTTCTCATATGCTAAATGGATAAAGTATACCAATGTAAAGGATGTATATTTTCAGCTCAGATGTAAAGGTTCACTGAAAATAACAATGTTCGGACATTTCCGTGACGGAAATAATATCGGCAAGGAAATGATGGAGACATATACATTCAGACTTAAGGAAATGACAGATGTAAAAATTCCTGTTCCTTCATATACAAAGGGTGAGGTTATTGGTTTTCAGTTTGACGTTCTTCAGCCTGATGAAGAAATTAATGCATACTATGCTTCTCTCGGTCAGAAAACAGATCCGGATCTGTATATTGAAAGAGGCGGCTGGTACACAGATATCAGTGATGAGTTTATAAACGATGTAAATATTTCAATTGCAACAACTACTTTTAAGAAGGAAGACTACATTGAGAGAAATATCGATGTACTGGAAAGAGAACTTTTCTACAGCGGAGAGCCTGCTGCGAAGCATTTCCATCTTAAAATTGTTGATAACGGCAGAACACTTGATCCTGAGCTGTATAACAGCGAACATATCTCTGTTTATCCTAATGACAATGTAGGTGGTGCTGGTGGATTTACAAGAGGTATGATCGAGTCGCTTGACTTTGAGCCGTTCAAGGCAACCCATGTTCTTCTCATGGATGATGACGTTATGGTTATGCCTGAAGCGTTTATCCGTACATATTCGCTTCTTGCACTTGTAAAGCCTGAGTATGATGAACGTTATGTAAGCGGTGCTATGCTTTACTATGAGAGAACAAACATTCAGCATGAAGATGTAGGGTATGTTCATGAAGACGGTTCATATGGACCAAACAAGCCTATTATGGATATGAATCTCTGGGACTCTGTTTTCCGTAATGATGAGGATATTGAATTCCACAAAAATTCATATGCCGGCTGGTGGTACTGCTGTATACCGGTTAAGAAAATAAAGGATAATCACATGCCTGTTCCTCTCTTTATCAGAGGAGATGACGTTGAGTTCTCTGTAGCCAATAACGCAGAATTCCTTACGCTTAACGGTATCTGTATCTGGCACAAGGGGTTTGCAAACAAGTTTAATGCATGCCTTGAGCTTTACATGGTTCACAGAAACAGTCTTATCATTCAGGCTATGAGCGGTATTTGTCAGGATATTGATTTTGTTGAACGAATTGACGGATTCTTTAAGTCAAATCTTTGCAGACTTGCCTATAATAACTGCGAACTTCTCCTTGATTCAATTGAAGAATTTGCTATGGGGCCTGATTTTATGAATACACCTCAGGGCGAGAAAATCATGAAATCTCATGCTGCCAAGAATGAAAAGATGCGTGAAGCAAATCTTGTATATGACTCCCCTGTTGATTTTTGCAGAGTGTATCTGAGAGAGGAACACCAGCTTTCTGATGAACAGAGACTCCTTTATGATGCAACCTATAACGGACAGACTCTTCCGGATGAGGTTCTTAAGAAAGGGCATACTGCTGTCATAGCATATGACTGGTTCGATGATCCTGCCAAGCAGTACTTTGCTGAGCAGATTCTTGCAGTCAATCCTTTTGATCATACAGTCTGCCTAAGAAAGCGTGACAGGGAGCGTTTTGAGCAACTTATGGACCGTTACAACAGAGTAATGAAGTTCTATAAGGAAAACAAGGAAAACATCGAAGAGCAGTACAAAGAAGCAGCAAAGACCCTTCAGTCTCAGAGCTTCTGGAGAGAATATCTTAAGATGAAATAAAGTGTGAGGAATTATGTATAATAATATATATGATCTTGAAAAGGAAAAGTGTACAGGATGCAGTGCCTGCTTAAGTGTCTGCAACTTTAATGCTATAAAGGCAGGATGCAGCGAAGAGGGGTTTATGATTCCGGTAATCGATGAGACAAAGTGTACATCATGCGGAGCCTGCTCAGCAAAGTGTCCTGTTCTGAATACTTCGTATGATAATAACGCTGAGCCAAAGCTTTATGCGGCCAGGGCTTCTGATAAAATAAGAAGCGTCAGTTCATCCGGTGGAATGTTTACAGTTATTGCAGAAGAGATTATCAAACGCGGCGGCGCTGTATGCAGCGCCGCCTATGATGCTGAAATGAACCTCAGTCATGTTATTGTTAATTACAAAGAAGATTTAAAATATCTCAGAGGTTCAAAATATGTTCAGAGTAATACTGATGGAATATATAAGAAAATTGCAGGTCTGATAAAGGAAGGAAAACAGGTTTTGTTTACCGGAACTCCATGTCAGGTTGCAGCAGTAAAATCAGTTGCCGGAAATTCAGAAAATCTTTTTACAGCAGATATTCTTTGCCATGGTGTACCGTCTCACAATTTCTTCAGAAGATATCTTGATGAAAGGTTTCCGGATAAAAAAGTTACAGACGTTGAATTCAGAAATAAAAAATTCGGGTGGTCATGTGAGCATATCCGTGTTGTTTTTGAAGACGGTACAGATTATGAAGCCGATTCAAAAAATGATCCGTATCTTAAGGCTTTTTTCAGAAATCTGAGTTTAAGAGTTTCATGCTCTGACTGTCCGTTTGCATCTTTTCCAAGACAGGGTGATATCACTCTGGGAGACTTCTGGGGAATAACGGCTCTTGATAAAACGCAGAGTGATAAAAAAGGAACCTCAATTGTTTATGTAAACAGTAAAAAAGGTGAAAAGCTGTTTGCCGATATATCAAAAAAATTAACAGTAAAAGAATATAATTTTAAAGAAACAGCAGTAAATAACAGAATTAAGCCGGAACAAAAAGCTCATGAAAGCAGATACAGATTTTTCAGATTTCTTTCAAATTCAAAGTACACAATAGAGCAGGCTCTCAGCAGGACTATTAACGGTAAATATGATATAGGCATAGTCAGCAATTATTATGCCGGAAATTTCGGCGGTTCACTTACACAGTATGCATTATATAATGTTCTTGAAAATATGGGATATTCCTGTCTTATGATTGAACGCCCGGCTGATTCAAACGGACATGCTGATTCTGAAACATTAAAAAGTATATATCTGGAGTGCCCTTATAAACCCAAATCTATGGCAAGACAAAGAGAAACAAAATATCAGATGGCAGAGTTAAATAATGCCTGTGATATGTTTGTTGTCGGGTCAGACCAGCTGTTTCAGTACTCTCTTTTTAACAGCATGGGCAGGATGGCTACGCTTGACTGGGTAAATAATAATAAAAAGAAAATAGCATATGCTGCATCCTATGGACATGATTTTGTCTGGGGAGATCCTGATGTTCTGTCTGAAATGTCATTCTTTATGAGAAAATTCGATGCTTTTTCTGTCCGTGAAAAAAGCGGTGTGGAAATTTCAAAGGAGAAATTCGGAGTTGATGCCGAATGGGTGCTTGATCCGGTATTCCTGTGTGATGTAAAGCATTATTATCAGCTTGCTGATAAGTCAGAACGCAGACTTCCAGAACACTATATAGCTTCATATATTCTTGATCCTTCTGAAGATAAGGCTGTTATACTTAAGAGGGCAGAAAAAAAATTAGGAATCAAAGCGCAGATTTTTTCAGAATTTGGTGATATCACCAGATTCACTGCACCTCTTACAGAGGCGGGACTTGATGTTTTTCAGTTAAAGGTTGAAGAGAGACTTCAGCTTATAAGAAACTGTGATTTCTTTATTTCAGATTCATTTCATGGAACATGTTTTGCGATAATTATGGGTAAACCGTTTATTTCGATTATAAATAAAAAGCGGGGAGGAAGCAGATTCGAGTCTCTGCTTTCAATGTTCGGGGTTCCGGAAAGGCTTATATATGACAGCTCAGACCTTGATGATAATCTGGTGATATTTAATCCTGTTGATTACAGTAAGGTAAATGTAATTCTGAATAAAGAAAGAAGACGCAGTCTTAACTGGCTCAAGGATGCTCTTGAAGAGGATAAAAAATTAAATACCTACTGCGATTATGATGTTCTGATTAAACTTATAAGAGAACAGCATGAGGAGATAAATGAACTTAAAAAGAAAATAAATATACTTTCTGCTCAGGTAGGACTGTCTCCCGAAAATATTACAGATATAAATGAATATCTTGAAAATTTAATAACCAAATCCGATAAATATACTATATACATGTCAGTGAAGGATACCCCGGGATTATTTCTTTCAAAGGAGGTTGCAGAGCTGCTTCTGAAATTAGGTGTTAAAAACAGTCTCGTTGGTAAGCACTGGAACTCATTTGGCTGTATTATTGATGGAGGAAAGAATATTTTTGAACAGCTTGGACCTGAGAGAGTCAGAAAAGCGATTTCCTTGAACGAAAAAACCGGATGGCTTGTAAGTGCAAACTTTAATCTGGATAATGTTTCGAAAATCATACTCGATAAAAAGGATTACTCTGTTAATAGACGTGGTCTTAATATTGTTGTATGGGATAAGGAAAATGACATTCTTGTTGATTCAGTTTGCTTTGACATGCACTTGAAGAATTATTTGTGTATCAGAAATAAATAGAGGTATTTTGTATGAATCATTATGATGTAGCGATTTACGGATTATGGTATGGACATAATTATGGAAGCATAATTACATATTATGCTCTTTCAAAAATTATGGAGATAATGAATCTTTCTTATGCCATGATCAGAAATCCATTGGAAACAGAAACAAATATTGAAGAACTTCACAGATCGCATCCTTTGCTGTTTGCAAAGGATAGATACGCCATTACTCCATTACTTTCAATAGATGAAATGCATAAGTTAAATCATATTTTTGATTCATTTATTATTGGATCGGATCAGATGTGGAACTATTATTTGAGCCGGCCGTATAGGCAGTCTTATTTTTTGGATTTTGTTTCTGATGAAAAACTGAAACTTGCATATGCTACGTCTTTTGGTCTTAATGAATACGTTGGCCCTCAGGAGGAAAAGGAAGTTACAAGAACAAATCTTCACAGATTTAATAGAATTTCTGTACGTGATGATTTTTCTCAGAGAATATGCAGAGAAGATTTTGATATTAATGCAGATCTTCTGCTTGATCCGGTATTTCTGTGTCCTGTCGAAAAATATGAAGATCTTATAATTGAAACAGATTTTTCAGTTGATGGTGAATATATTTTTGCTTACATTCTTAATCCAGATGAAGAAATAGGAGCAAATCTAAAAAAAATTGCTGAAAATTTCAATCGCAGGATTATTATTGTTTTTGATCAAAGCGGTGATAAAGAGCAGCAAAAAAATTCACTTAACATAGACTCTGATTTAATTGAGTATATTATTTCACCTGATGTCAGAGAATGGTTGTGTTTATTTAAGAATGCAAGCTTTGTCTTAACTGACTCTTTTCACGGAACATGTTTTTCTGTTATTTTCCGTAAAAACTTCATCGCATTAAAAAATAATGCAAGGGGGGGAGCACGTTTTCCGTTCCTTTTAAATGAGTTTGGATTAATGGATCATATGATAGAGAACCAAGAAGAATTTTTAGGAAAATTCGAGATTACTGTTAATCATGACATTAACTACAGAGTTGTTTATGAGAAAGTCGAATTATTAAAAAATACTGCATTCGGATGGCTTGAAGATGCGTTTAAAAATCTAAAAGATAAAAAAACTGAAAATTTAAAACTGCCTTTTGTATACAGCCCGGATATATGGGAGGAACATTATATACTCGGAAAATCAGTTTTGATTCCTAAAAATGACAGAACAGCAGGCGGAAACTATGCTGTACTGAAGCTTAATAAGGAACTTGAAGAAAGAAAACAGTATGCATGTTCAATCAGATTTAAATTGCAGACTGATTCTCCGGCCCTGAATTTTCATATTATGAAGGAAAACACTAAATTGATTCAGATTATCCATTCGTACAGAGTAAATCTGAACAGAGAATGGACTGAACTTAATTTTGAATTTACTCCTGAAATAAGTGGTATGGATTCTTTTATGGTTGGAGCCATGCAAATTTGCGGAGAAGAACGGTATCTGGCAATAGACTATATAAATATAGAATAATTGCATTAAAAGGAGGATATTGGGGAAACCCAATTATATAATATGGAAAAGTACGATGTTGGAATTTTCGGATTATGGTATGGCCATAATTATGGAAGTATAATTACTTATTACGCTTTATCAGAAGTAATTAAATCAATGGGATACAAATTTGCAATGATAAAAAACCCGCTTGGTGAAAATGTAGATACCCGTACGCTAAGACGTTCACATGCACTTCGTTTTGCTGATGAGCATTATAATATTACTCCGCTTCTTAAGCTGAATCAGATGAATGAATTAAATAATATGTTTGATTCATTTGTACTCGGTTCAGATCAGATGTGGAATTATGGATTAAGTAAGCCATATAAGCAGGCATATTACTTTGATTTTGTTGACGATGACAAATTAAAAATTGCATATGCAACTTCATTTGGTAAAGAGAAATATAATGGTCCTGAAGATGAGAAAAGAATTACAGAAAAAAATCTTAAAAGGTTTAATGCAATATCTGTCAGAGATGATTTTTCTAAAAATATTCTTTCTCAGGATTTTGGTGTGAAAAGTGATACTGTACTTGATCCTGTATTTATGTGTCCGGTTGAAAAATACGAACAGCTGATAAATGAGATATCAGATTTCAGTGTAGAGAATAATTATATTTTTGCATATATTTTAGACCCAAGCAGTACAATTGGGAAGGAATTAGAAAAAATTGCTGAACATTCAGGGAAAAAAGTGTATGTAATATTTAATGAAGGAGGAGATAAGAAAAAGCTCAGAACTTTATTGAATGTTAATTCTGAAATGATAGAGTTTATAGATGAGCCTACTGTTCAGGAGTGGCTTTATTTATATAAAAATGCAGATTATGTACTTACTGATTCATTTCACGGAACATGTTTTTCAATAATATTCAGACGTCAGTTCATTGTATTAAAAAATAAAAACAGGGGTGGAGGTAGATTCCCTCATCTGCTCAGCATTTTTGCTTTAAACAGCAGAATGATTGAAACTCCAAATGAATTTTACAGTAAATTTGTTGAATTAACAGGAAAACAAGAAATAAATTACGACACTGCATTTGAAAAAAGTCAGAAAGAAAAAGACATGTCATTTAAGTGGCTTGAAAATGCTCTAAATGGAAAAGATGTTAGCAGAATTATAACTCCAAATCTTGTTTCCAGTCCTGTAATAGAAAAGCATTCTCCGAAGATAATGAACAGAACAACGACAATAGTTGATGTAATGTATATGAAAGAATGTACGGGATGTTCGGCATGTAGTAACGTATGCCCGGTTGATGCAATTGAAATGACAGCAAATAATGAAGGTATGCTTAAACCGGTTATTAATCGTAGAAAATGTATCAGTTGTGGAATTTGTAAAGTGAAATGTCCGGCAAGTAACCCTGTTTATAAGAATGAACCAAAGCCAAGAACATATGCTATGATGGCTGATGAAGAAACCAGAAAAATCAGTTCTTCTGCTGGTATGTTCAGTGTTGTTGCTGAGTATATTATTGATAACAACGGATATGTTTGCGGTGCAGCTTATGATAAAGAGTTCAAAGTACATCATATTATAATAAAAGATAAAAAAGAATTGCCTCTGTTAAGAGGTTCAAAGTATATACAGAGTAATCCCGGAAATGTATACAGAGAAATAAAAGAGCTATTGACAAGCAATAAACTGGTACTTTTTACTGGTATGCCTTGTCAGGTAGCCGGACTGTATGCTTACCTGGGAAAAGAATATGAAAATCTAATAACTATTGATCTTTTGTGTCATGGAATAACATCCTCAAAGGTTTTTGAAAAATATCATAGAGAAGTCCTGAATGGAAAGCAACTTCAGAGGCTTGAGTTTAAAGAAAAAGAACCGTGGGGTTGGCATGCTGGTGTAAATGCATATTTTACAGACGGTACAAAATATTCTAAGCCTTTGGAATCTGATTTATACTTTATTGCATATCTGAAATCAATTGCTAAAAATACTTCCTGCGAAGTTTGTAAAGCAAATCGCTTACCAAGACAAGGTGATTTAACAATTGGTGACTTCTGGGGAATTGCAAAATCAGATCCGGAAATGTTTGATGGCAAAGGAACATCAGTTGTATTGGTCAATAACAGTAAAGCTCAGGATTTCTTTGATAAAATAAAGGACCGAATGTTTAAATGTAAAGAGGAACCTCTGAAAAATGCTATTAATGGTAATCATATAATTGAAAAGCCATATAAACTTCATAAAAACAGAAATCTGTTTTTTGAAAACTTCGATAAATTATCTTTTGAAGGGCTAACGTTAGGATGTTTTAACAATAAATTATATGAAAGTATGTATTCAGCAATATTTTCGAATATGTCAGTAGAAGAACAGCAGTATTATTACCTGGCAGAAACTGCGGCTAAGAATGCTAATGGTCGGCAGATTGTTACATGGATTCGTTCAGGAAAATTTGAAAAGATATTAAAGGAATATTTCGGACTATCAGTTGCTTTTGGTTTGACTCAAAGAAAAGAAGCAGTTGTAAAAGGAAAGATTCTCGATGTAACTTCTATTAATGGCAAGTCTGATTTCTACTATCTGGTCTCACTGGACAGAAAATATGACAAGGAAGTATATGAGCTATTAAATAAATATGGGTATAAAGAATTTGATGATTTTGTTTTCAAGGTTGGGAAACCCATTGTTGTTGAAAATCATGATTTGAGTGCGGGTAATTATTTTGATTCATATGGGAATAGTATAGAAGGTTTTTCAGGAATAATAAAAAAGGCTGTTTTTAGAGGATCAAATAACCACATACTATTGGGAAAGGAGATAAAAGGAGTAAATAATCTTGAATTTGATCTTTCAGAAAATACTACGATAAGAATTGATGAGAATTGTAGGATTTTTAGCAATTTAAAAATTGAATCCAGAGGTTATAGAGGTAATTCTTCAGTAATTTTCAGATCAAACTGTAGATTTACAAATGGATTGATTAAGCTCTATAATCATGATAAGTGTTCTTCAATTTTAGTAAATGAATATTGTACTTTTGAAACAAATCTTGAACTTCATGCTAATTCCGGAAAAAAGATTATTATCGGCAGAGACTGTATGTTCTCACATGATATTGATCTTTGGGCTGGTGATGGGCATACTGTTTTTGATGTCGAAACAGGGAAAAATAAGAATTCTGCTTATGATGAATTACCTAAATATAGAAATATGATTGTAATTGGTGAACATGTTTGGGTTGCTAAGGGTGCTTTTATTATGCACGGTACAGATATAGGGAATGGCAGTATTGTTGGTGCTAAAAGTGTAGTTAAAGGGAAGTATCCTAATAATTGTACTATAACTGGAAACCCAGCTAGACTTGTAAAAAAAAATGTTGCATGGAGTAGAGATATGACTACGATTCAACTAGAAAAAACAATTGAGAGACAGTATTATCAGAAAACAAACGATTCAAATTCACCTATCAGTGGAATGAATGTTCTTGTAATAGGTGGTACAAGATTTATAGGTATTAAACTTGTCGAAGAACTTATTAAACGTGGAAATAATATTACTATCGCAACACGCGGAACAAGAAGAGATAATTTTGGAAATGATGTTAGTCGTATAAAGCTGGATGTTTCAGATTTTGAAAGTTGTAAAAAAGCTCTAGAAAAAAGATATTTTGATGTGGTATTTGATAATTTAGCATATTGTTCTGAGTACGCATTCAATATACTTTCAAACGTTGTCTGCGGTAAATATATTCAGTTATCTTCAGTAGAAGCGTATAAAAATCTTAAGGTAGAAATGAAGGAAACGTATTTTGATCCATATAAAGAATCAGTTGAAATAAAATCAACAAGTGTAGGGTATGTCCGAGGAAAAAGATCAGCTGAGTCCATAGCATATCAGAAATTTCCTGAAAAAAATATTGTAACAGTACGTATTCCATATGTTGCACCTACAGATAGACTGTACTATTACTGTGAACATATAGTAAATAATAAATCCATGAGTATTGAAAACTTAGCCAAAGGATTTACATTTATTAATGATACTGATGTTGGAAGATTTCTTCCATGGATTTCAAATCAGGATTTTCAAGGGCCAATAAATTTTGCAAGTAGTGGAATGATAACTGTACATATGATACTTGAATATATAGAATCCAAGGTTGGTATGAAAGCAATTATCGATACTGATAACGGAGATGATGCTCCGTTTAACGTGTATAAAGAGAATACTTACTCAATGAATATTGGGTTAGCTCAATCATTAGGATATGAAGTCCCAGTTTTGAATGATTGGATATGGACACTTCTTGATAAATACATCGAAAAGGCGTTAAAAAATAGAAAATGATATCTCAAAGATGATGTAGTACAACTATGTGTTGTGTTATAAAATACATTATGATTATGGATGAATTTGAAATGAAGTTGAAGAGAGTAACGTTAGGATTGACAGCATTTTTAATGATTTCAAGTGTTGGGGTTTACGGGGGAAGCCTAGACTGGTATTATCAGTATAATTAAAGTTGTGGCATTAGAGACAGAATGTGCAAGTCCGGATTAATCTTAATCCTGGCAATATTGATTCTGCCATTATTTCAATTAAAGAAAAAATCAGTAATGGACAACCTGAATACAGAGCACCAGTATGGACTCTTAATACTGACATATGTGATTTGAGCAAAGAATATTGAAATTCTGGTTGTCAGATGTTATAATTAATAATAAGCGGGCGAATTTATCGCCCGCATTTTTTGCTTTCAGATTTCTGATACATTATTTTTGCTGCCACACCATATTTTTACCTCACTTTCATCACCATCGGAAACCATATTTACAGATGGGTTAAAGGAAAATACAGGTGGATTGATGCGAGGCTGATATATTTTCATACGATTAGCATCATTATCATTAAATAAAGGTACATTCATGAATATTCACACCCTTTTTTATATGTTATTAATGCAGAATACAAAATCATTTGTATCCGACTAATAATATTATCTGTTATCAGATGGTTTATATGTATCAGATATTATAATGTGATTATTTTTTTGCGGAGGATTATTATGGTTAAGGATATACTCAGAAGTGCAGGTAATACAATAATTGCACAGGTTATTTCACTTTTATTTGTTTTTTTGTGTGTTGCATTTTTAAATAATTTATTTTTTACAGTTATTATTGCTTTATGTTCTTTATTTATTCTTATAGGACTTAATATTAATTTTGTATGTTCATTATTAAAAAAAGAATGTAGATCAGATAAAGGAAAATATTCTTTAAGAAAAGTGTTGCTTATTGGATTTTCTTCTTCAATGCCGCCCATCTTTATGTGGATAATTCTGCTTTTCTCATATCTGGGAATAATCCCGGATATCCTTGCTCTGTATAAGATTACAAATGAATATTTTCTGATTATAACGGTATTTATGTGTAATGTTTCAGAAGTAAGTCAGTTAAGTATAGCTGCTGTTATTTTATTGTTTTCAGCAAGCTTTATTCCGTTTGTTACTGTATGCATTTCATATTATATTTTGTATAAAAGAAATTTCAGAGGTTAATATATAGCAGGGATTGCGAGTCGGCACGAGCCAAACGGGCTTTGCGGTCACGCCTTTGACCTTCGCTTACTCTGGACTTTCGGATATATGGCTAAATAGAAACCTTTACAGATGGTTGAAAAATATTTTCTTTAAAAAAAGTTGCTTTGCCAGGATAAATCGTGTTATAATTATCAGTGTATGTTTTATACATAAAAAACTGTTGGGTGATGTACCCTCATTATCCGGGAAGGAGTATAAATGCCTGAGAAGAAAAGAAAATCAAAGGGCAATACAAAGCCTGAGGAAGAAATTAAAGAAGAAAAAACAGAGAAAAAGGAAGAACCTAAGGTTGATTCGTATGATAATCATTTCTGGTCAATAATCTTATTTTCAATAGGAATTTTTATATTATTGCTGACATTAATAAACGGAAATGCTGGGTGGTATGCTTTACATAATCTTATCAGGGGCGCTTTCGGAATATCAGTGTTCCTTGTATCACCTATACTTATTTATGCGTCTTATATGATTGCAAAGGACAAAAGACGTGAAACTATAATGTCGCGTTTCTTTCAGGGAGCAATTCTTACACTTCTGATAAGTTCGGTTATTCAGATTATGTTTGTAGGTAAAATTTCAGGTGAAACACTGAGTGCAAAGCTTTCAAATCTTTATAACACAGGTATAGAGTTAAAAAGCGGAGGCGTTCTGAGTGCAGTTATCGGTATACCTCTTGTTTCGGTTTTCGGTGAGATCGGTGCAAAAATAATAGTAATGCTGATGCTGTTTATTCTTATAATGCTTCTTACTGACTTTACTCTTATACAGCTTCTTGATCTTATAAAAAGACCGTTTTTAAAAATGAAAGAATCAATAGAGGCTTCAAAAGAGGAAATGGCTTCCCGAAGATATCTGGCTGAGGTAAGAGCCGCATCAAAATATCAGATAGATAACTCTGATGAAGATGCAGAAACAATACCTTTACAAAAGGAACCGGATCCTATTGTAAAAGAAATAAAAATTCAGAAAAGCGAAAAAGAGCCTGTAATCAAAGAAATCCATCTTGACGATATTAAAAAAATTCTTCCGAAAAAGCATTCTCATCATGGAGCTTTTTCTGATGATCTTGTAAAAATGCTTGATGAAAAATCAGCAGAGCTTTCTCTTGAATCAACTACAACAAATACAATTGACATACCTATTATTAATTCAGAAAAAATAAAAGAGCTTACAGGCGATAATCAGTCAGATACACTTATTAAGGCTGAAGACAGTGTATCTATGCAGCCACAGAAACAGACTATAAGTCTTGATAAAAAAACTGATTATGTAAATATCCCTACAGATAAATCATATAGATTTCCTCCTATTGACTTTCTGAGGCCGGGTACCAACACAATCAAAAGTGTTAATTCCGAGATAGAAATGCAGGATACGGCAGTAAAGCTTGTTCAGACGCTTGATAATTTCGGTGTAAAAACATCTCTAGTTGATATTCACCGCGGACCTACTGTAACAAGATATGAGCTTCAGCCGTCCCCGGGAGTTAAGATTTCAAGAATTACCGGACTTTCAGATGATATTGCACTGAACCTTGCATCGGCAGGTGTTCGTATAGAAGCACCTATACCGGGAAAAGCTGCAGTCGGAATTGAGGTTCCGAATGTTAAAAAGGATACCGTTTCCTTAAGGGAAATGCTCGAGAGCGACGAATTTACAAATTCAAAAAGCAAATTATCATTTGCGGTCGGAAAGGATATAGCCGGAAAAGTTATAATCGGAGATATAGCAAAAATGCCTCATGTAATTATTGCAGGTTCAACAGGCTCAGGAAAATCCGTATGTACAAACTCAATAATTATGAGTATCCTTTATAAGGCAACTCCGGAGCAGGTACGTCTTGTACTCATAGATCCTAAAATAGTTGAATTCAAAGTTTATGACGGTATTCCTCATCTTCTGATTCCTGTTGTAACAGATCCAAGAAAAGCGGCCGGTGCATTGAACTGGGCTGTTCAGGAAATGCTTAGAAGATACAAGCTATTTGCGGACAGCAATGTAAGAGATCTTTCAGGATACAACGAGCTTGCAGCAGAAAGCAGGGATATGAATCCGCTTCCTCAGATAATTATTGCGATAGATGAACTTGCAGACCTTATGATGGCAGCTTCAAATGAAGTAGAAGATGCGATATGCAGACTTGCACAGATGGCGAGAGCTGCCGGAATGCATCTTATTATAGCGACACAGAGACCGACAGTTGATATTATTACAGGACTTATCAAGGCAAATATTCCAAGCCGTATCGCACTTTCTGTTATGTCACAGACCGACTCCAGAACAATTCTTGATACAGGCGGTGCCGACAAGCTTTTAGGACAGGGAGATATGCTGTATTTTCCTTCCGGAATACCAAAGCCTGTACGTGTACAGGGATGCTTCTGTTCAACAAAAGAAATAGAATCGGTAGTAAACTTTATTAAGTCAAACACTGCGGTAGATTACAGCGATGAAATAATTGACGAGATTGAAAAGAATATTCCAGTTTTAAAAGGTGATAAATCTTCAGGAAAAATTGAAAATATATCTGACGGTGACGATGAGCTTATTGAAAAGGCAATAGATATTGTTGTTGAGATGGGACAGGCATCTACGTCATCACTTCAGAGAAAATTAAAGCTCGGTTATGCACGTGCTGCAAGGATTATGGATGAGCTTGAACAGATAGGAATAATAGGACCTTCAGAGGGTTCAAAGCCAAGAAGAATTCTCATGACCAAATCACAGTGGACTGAGAGAAGAATGAGAAGATTTGAAAACGAAGAGGAACAGGAATAATATACGGAGATGATGTTTTGAATAGATTTATGCCTATAAGCAAAGAAGATATGAACGAACGCGGTATTGAACAGCTGGATTTTATACTGATTACAGGGGATGCATATGTAGATCATCCGAGCTTCGGAATAGCGATAATATCACGTGTACTTGAAGCGCACGGATATACGGTCGGAATTATTTCTCAGCCTGACTGGCGTTGTGACAGGGACTTTAAAAAATTAGGCACTCCTAAATATGCCTTTCTGGTTACATCAGGCAATATTGACTCTATGGTGGCACATTATACAGCAGCAAAGAGGAAACGTTCAGATGATGCATATACAGCCGGAGGAAAGGCTGGAAGGCGCCCGGACAGAGCAGTAATTGTGTACTGTAAAATGCTCAGAAAAATATTCAGTGATATTCCTGTTGCAATAGGAGGACTTGAATCTTCACTCAGAAGATTTGCACATTATGATTACTGGGACGATGCTGTCAGACCATCGATTCTTGTCGACAGCGGGGCAGATTTACTCATGTACGGAATGTCCGAACACCAGATAATTGAAATAGCTGATTCACTTAAAGCCGGTAAAAAAATAAATGAGCTTACTGATATACGTGGTACATGTTATCTTACAGACCCTGTAAACACACCTCTGGGTGCAGCAGAATGCCCAAGCTATTCACAGGTATCTGAAAATAAAAAGGCATATGCAAAGGCGTGCAGGCAGCAGTATGATCAACAGGATGAGGTTTACGGAAAAACCGTAATACAGAGACACGGAGATAAAATGCTTGTTCAGACTCCGCCTCCGCTCAGTCTTACTGAAGAAGAAATGGACTTTGTATACAGTCTTCCGTATACAAGAGCGTATCATCCGGTTTACATTAAAGAAGGCGGAGTTCCCGGAATAGAAGAAGTTGAATTTTCGATAACTCATAACAGAGGATGCTTCGGAAACTGTAATTTCTGTTCTATAGCACTTCATCAGGGAAGAAAAATTTCAAAAAGAAGTGAAGAATCAGTATTGAGGGAAGCGGAGCTTCTGACTCATATGCCGAATTTCAAGGGATATATTCATGATGTAGGAGGCCCTACTGCAAATTTCAGAAACCCAAGCTGCAGTAAGCAGAAAGAGCATGGATTATGCAAAGGGAAAAAATGCCTTGCGCCTGAACCTTGTCCTGCTCTTGAGGTTGATCATACCGAATATCTTGATATGCTAAGAAAACTCAGAGAAGTAAAGGGTGTAAAAAAAGTATTTATCCGTTCAGGAATAAGATATGATTATCTTATTAATGACAGTAACGATGATTTTATGAGAGAACTCGTAAAATATCATATCAGCGGACAGCTTAAAGTTGCACCTGAGCACTGTTCGACTGTTGTGCTTGATAAGATGGGCAAGCCTCATATCGAGGCGTATAAGAAATTTCAGAAAAGGTTCTATTCGCTTACAAAGGGAATGAACAAGGAACAGTATCTTATTCCTTACCTTATGTCATCACATCCCGGAAGTACATTAAAAGAAGCGGTGGAGCTTGCTCTGTTCCTCAAAGAAAATAATATAAGACCTGAACAGGTTCAGGATTTTTATCCGACTCCGGGTACAATTTCTACATGTATGTTTTATACAGAGCTTGATCCGTATACAATGGAAAAAGTATATGTCCCTAAAACTCCTAAAGAAAAATCAATGCAAAGGGCTCTTTTGCAGTATTTCAGACCCCAGAACAGAGAACTTGTTATTGAAGCACTGAAAATGGCCGGGAGGAAAGATCTTATAGGAGACTCTCCTAAATGCCTTGTATCTGCACAGCCGGTAAAACATTCATACAGACCCGATTACGAAAATCACAAAGCTCAGAACAACGGAGCTAAACGGAAAAGGGGTAACTCTGAAGTATGGCAGGGACAAAAAGGAAAACCAAAAAGAAAACACTGAAGCAGAAGACCGGTATTGCTGCTGCAGTTATTTCAGTTGCGATAATTGTTCTTTCAGCATTAGCTGATATGACGGGACTGTTATCATACGAAGAAATGATGACATCACTTCATCTGAGGGATCCGGCTGTTTCTGATGCGGATCTTACTGTTCATTATATTGATGTGGGACAGGGCGATTCAATACTTATAATGTCGGAAAGGGAAAATATTCTTATCGATGCCGGGGAAAATGAATACGCTGAATCGGTAGCTTCATATATAAGACAGCAGGGAGTAACAACGCTTGACTATATAATTGCCACACATCCGCATTCGGATCATATCGGTGGACTTCCATATGTAATGTCACAGTTTGAAACCAAAGATGTTATTGTTCCGTATATTTCATCTGATAAAACACCTTCAACTGTAACGTATACAAGATTTCTGGAAGCAGTACGTGATAACGGACTTTCGCTTACACCGGCCAAACCTGGCGATGAGTACATAATAGGTAACGCTGTTATGAAGGTTTTAGGTCCTTGCTCTGATAATTATGAAGATCTCAATGATTATTCTGTTGTCGTGAGTCTTACTCACGGTAAAAACTCATTCCTTTTCATGGGCGATGCCGAAAAAAAGAGTGAACAGGATATGACAGATGCAGGAATGATACCTGATTCAGATATCCTGAAAACCGGACATCACGGAAGTAATTCATCTTCAGGGCAGAAATTTCTTGATATTGTAACTCCGGAATATGCTGTAATAAGCTGTGGTACAGGCAACAGGTACAATCATCCCGGAACAGGAACAGTGGAAAGGCTTGCTTCGTTTACAGATAAAATTTTCAGAACTGACCAGCAGGGTACAATAGTAATTGAATCTGATGGCGAAAATTACAACGTCATAATAAAAGAAGGGTGATTTCAGTGCTTATAATAGACAGAATAGAAGATGATTTTGCTGTTGTTGAAAACGATAAGAAAAGATTTAATGTCAGACGTCAGCTGCTGCCTGCTGATGTAAAGGAAGGCGATGTAATCGTCATGGCAGCTGGGCGGTATATTATTGATAAGGTGTCAACCCTGAATCAAAAAAACAAAAACAGGAATTTGGAAGACAGTCTCTGGAAAAAATGAATATTATACACGGAACGGACGTGCAAAAATAATGAAAAACGATTTTTTTACTGTGCTTAACAGCAGATATGATAAAATGTCAAAGGGACAGAAACGAATTGCAGATTATCTGTTCACAAATTATCAGCAGGCTTCGTTTATGACAGCATCCTCGCTTGGTCATACGGTAGGTGTAAGTGAATCTACTGTTGTGAGATTTGCAACGGAATTTGGCTTTGACGGTTATCCTGACTTTCAGGATAACCTGCGTGAAATTATGAAAATGCGTCTTACATCTGTTGAGCGTATAGAAGTAGCAAACAGACAGATGGGAAACGATGATGTGTATGAAAAGGTTCTAAGTTTTGACATTGAACGTATCCGAGCGACTATAGAAAACGGAAACCGTGAGGCATTTGCAGGTGCTGTAGATGCTATTGTTTCAGCAAGAAAGATATATATCGTAGCTTCAAGGAGTGCGGCAGCACTTGCAGAGTTTTTAAAATATTATTTCAGTATAATATTTGAAGATGTAAAACTCCTCAATAATCTTGGAACAAGTGATCTTCTTCAGCAGCTTTTCCGTATAGACGAAAGAGATCTTGTTATCGGTATAAGCTTTCCGCGGTATTCCAAGCAGACCACGATAGCAATGAATTATGCATATGATTCACATGCATCTGTAATAGCAATAACCGACAGTATACTGTCACCTATTGCTGAACACGCAAGCCATGTACTGCTTGCAGGAAGTGACATGGTTTCTTTTGTTGATTCTCTTGTAGCGCCTCTCAGCCTTATCAATGCGCTAATTGTTGCAGTAAGTCTTAAAAAGGAAAAAGAAATAAACAGGAATTTTGAGACTCTTGAACGTCTGTGGGATGAATATGACGTTTATGAAAAGTCCGATAAATAAAAGGAAGTTGATGCTTTGAAATATGATGCTATAATTATTGGTGCAGGTGCATCGGGCGCAATGGCTGCAATTACAGCTGCAAAAAGAGGAAGAAATGTTTTACTGCTGGACGGTAACGGAAGGATAGGCAAAAAGCTTCGTATCACAGGAAAAGGCAGATGCAATATCACCAATATGTGTGATACAGATGAATTTATGAGAAATATACCTGTCAACTCCAGATTTCTGTACAGTGCTTTATCAAAGTTTCCTCCACAGGCTGTTATGGAGTTTTTTGAAGATGCGGGAGTGCCTTTAAAGGTTGAGCGAGCCAACAGAGTTTTTCCTGTATCTGATTCTGCTCCTGATGTCGTTGCCGCTCTTGAAAAACAGATAGGGAAATATAAAATAAAGCTCTTAAAAGAAAAGGCAATAAAACTGATTATTGATAATTCAGTGTGCAGAGGCGTAATTACAGACAAAGGACGTTACGAGTCTGAGTCTGTCCTTGTCGCAACAGGAGGTGTATCATATCCGGGTACAGGTTCGACAGGAGACGGATACGCGTTTGCCGAATATGCAGGACACACAGTTACGGATATAGTTCCGTCACTGGTTCCGCTTGTGATTTCAGAGTCATACTGCAGCCAGCTTACAGGTCTTTCATTAAGAAATATCACACTTACCTTATTTGATAAAAACAAACCGATTTTCAGTGAACTTGGCGAGCTTATGTTTACATCTTTTGGAGTTACAGGTCCGCTTGTTCTTACAGCAAGTTCGAGAATAAGAAAAATGGAGAGCGGACGATACAGGATGGAAATCGATCTTAAGCCCGGATTATCTGACGAAAAGCTTGATATAAGAATACAGAGAGATTTTAAAGAAAAAAGTAACGATCAATTTTCAAATTCACTTAATAAGCTGCTTCCGCTTCAGCTGATACCGGTTGTAACAGAGCTTTCATCTGTTGCTCCGGAAACAAAGGTTAATCAGATAACAAAAAAGCAGAGAACCGATCTTGTAAAGCTTTTAAAGCATTTTCCGCTGACAGTCAGTGACTTCCGCCCCGTTGAGGAGGCTATTGTTACAAGCGGAGGGGTCCAGGTTAAGGAGATGGATCCTAAAACAATGCAGTCAAAGATTGTTACGGGTCTGTATTTTGCCGGAGAAGTTATTGATGCAGACGGGTATACAGGAGGATTTAATCTGCAGATAGCATTTTCAACCGGTTATACAGCCGGTTCAAATATTTAAAAAACAAAAGAGGTAATCAGAATGAGAACAATAAATGTTGCAATTGACGGTCCGGCCGGTGCCGGAAAAAGTTCAATAGCAAAAGCAGTTGCTAAAAAACTCGGATATGTTTATGTTGATACAGGTGCACTGTACCGTTCACTTGCCTACTATGCAATAAGTAATAATATAAAACCTGATGATGCTCCGAATGTCTGCAGACTGATTGATGGCCTTGATGTCAGGCTTAAATTTACAGACGGACAGCAGAGGGTATTTGTTGCAGGTGAAGATGTGTCTGATAAAATACGTACTCCGGAAGTATCGATGGGTTCTTCGGCTGTCTCAGCAATTCCTGAGGTCAGAAGATTCCTGTTTGATCTGCAGAAAAAAATTGCATCCGAAAATAACATTATTATGGACGGACGTGATATAGGTACTGTTGTATTGCCTGATGCACAGCTTAAAATATTTCTGACTGCTTCCGCCGAAGAAAGAGCAAGAAGAAGATATGAAGAAATCAAAAATTCCCAGGAGAATATCTCTTTTGAAAATATTCTCGGTGATATAATAAAAAGGGATTATAACGATATGAACAGATCTGTTTCACCTTTGAAACAGGCTGATGACGCTATACTTGTAGATTCAACTGATATGAGTATTGAAAGTGTAATATCACATATAGAAAATCTTATAAATAATATTGACAAACAGAGGGGTTAGAAATGCTTTATACAATATTCAGAGTGTTTATCACTTGTATTTTTAAGATAGTATTCAATTTAAAATTTGAGGGAACAGAAAATCTTCCTGACAACGGAGGAATAGTGTATGCATGCAACCACAGATCAAATGCGGATCCTGTATTAGTTTCGCTTAAGGTGAAAAAAAGATGCACATATATGGCTAAAGAGGAGCTTTTTAAAAATCCGTTTTTCGGCGCTTTAATACGGTTTTTCGGTGCATTCCCGGTTGTACGCGGAAAAGGAGATATGGCTGTAATCGATGATTCTATCAGTAAGCTCCGCTCAGGAAAAAATCTCGTTATATTTCCTGAAGGAACACGTTCAAAGGACGGAAAAGTAGGGCGTGGAAAGACAGGCGTTGCGCTTATCGCAGCAAAATCAAATACAGATGTAATACCTGTAGGTGTAGTTTACGACGGAAAACTGAAATTCAGAAAAAGAATAACAGTCAGATACGGCAAGCCTATAAGCTCAAATAAGCTTCAGATAAGCGAGAATCCGCTTCCGAAAGAGCTTAAACAGTTAAAGCTTACAGTAATGGATGCCATTGCTGAGCTGGTGGAGAAATAAATTATGAATATAAAAGTTGCAGAGTCTGCCGGATTTTGTTTTGGCGTTGACCGTGCTGTCAAGATGGTCTATAATGAGATAGAAAAGGATGGAAAGGTCGCGACATTTGGTCCTATAATACACAATCAGAATGTTGTAAATGACCTTGCCCGGAAGGGAGTACGCATTGTAAACGACTTGTCTGAACTTAAATCTGATGAACGCCTTATATTAAGGTCGCATGGAGTAGGAAAAGATGTATATGACAGTCTTGAAAAGATAGGAAACGAATATATTGATGCAACATGTCCGTTTGTTTCAAGAATTCATAAAATAGTTCAGGAACAGTCGGCTCAGGGGAAAATAATACTAATTGCAGGAGATAAATCACATCCTGAAGTAGATGGAATTGTAAAATATTGTATCGGTGAGTGTTATGTTTTTGCTGATGAAGATGAATTAAAAAGTATTTTTCAAAAAAACCTAGGTTTTTTGGAAAAAAAGGTTGCAATTGTGTCGCAAACAACGTATAATATAATAGTATGGAATAAGTGTTTAAACATTATTCTGGATACCTATAGAGATGCAACTGAAATTTTCCAGACAATATGCAACGCTACATCAACAAGACAGACTGATTCAATCGATTTGGCAAAGAAATCTGATGTAATGATTGTTATAGGAGGAAAGCACAGCTCAAATACAATTAAGCTATTTAATGTTTGCAGCAGATACTGCAAGACATTTCACATTGAAGATTCAGATGAGCTTTATGATCTTGATCTTGCCGGTGCATTTAATATTGGTATTACTGCCGGAGCATCTACACCGGCTTATATAATTAAGGAGGTTATTCAAAAAATGGCTGAAGTTCAGAACAACTATGAAGAAGAAATTAACTTCGCGGAGGCTCTTGAGCAGTCCTTCAAGAAAATACATACAGGTGAAAGGATCAAAGGAATCATTGTTGGTTTAAACAATTCTGAGGCAATTGTTGATATCGGTACAAAACATACCGGATTTATCAGTTTGTCAGAGCTGACAAGTGATCCGACAAAGAAACCTGCTGATGTAGTAAGTGTTGGCGAAGAAGTAGAACTTATCGTAATCAAAATCAATGACCAGGATGGTATTGCAACACTTTCAAAGAAAAAGGTTGACGAAATGGTCGGCTTTGACAAGATCGTTAAGGCAATGGAAGAAGAAAAAGTACTTGAAGGTACAGTTCAGAGAGTTGTTAAAGGCGGTATTGTTGTTAATGTCGACGGTGTTGGCGTATTTGTGCCTGCATCACAGACAGGCCTTGGACGTGATGATTCACTTGAAACACTCGTTAAGAAAAAGGTTTCACTTAAGCTTATCGATGTTATTCCACAGCGCAGAAGAGCAGTTGGTTCAATTAAACTTGTACAGAAGGGCATAAAAGAAGAAAGCCAGAAGAAATTCTGGGAAACTGCAGAAGTTGGCGCTGTTTACAAGGGTGAAGTTAAATCAATTACAAGCTATGGAGCATTTGTTGATCTTGGCGGCGTAGATGGTATGGTTCATGTATCAGAACTCTCATGGAAGAGAATCAAGCACCCTAATGAGGTTGTAAAGCTTGGTGATGTTCTTGAAGTTTATATCAAGGAACTCGATAAGGAATCAGGAAGAATTTCACTCGGATATAAGAAAACAGAAGATAATCCATGGGAAAAATTCAAGAACAATTACAATGTTGGCGATGCAATCAAGGCAACAATTGTTTCTATTACACCTTTTGGTGCATTTGCAAGCATCATTGACGGAGTAGATGGACTTATCCATATTTCACAGATTGCTAACAAGAGAGTTGATAATGTTAAGGATGTTCTTTCTGTAGGACAGGAAGTTGATGTTAAGATTACAGAATGTGACCTTGACAGTAAACGCATCAGCCTTTCAATGCGTGCACTTCTTGCTGATGAAGAGGAAACAGAGGATAAAGAATAATATTTTACTATAATCTTATATCATTAATGTAAAATGATTATTATTCAGACAAGCATTATTATGTTTCGTCCTGAACTCTATTTTTGGGGGTTCAGGACGATTTGTTTTTATATTCTGATTTTATTAATTATTAAAATTATCCGACTTGACACTTTGATTTGATTATGTTATAATTACATCAATTAAAGTAAATATATACAAAAGTGACTCTCTTTGTTTTGTTAAACTTGTTAAGAATAGGAGAAATGAAAATGAAAAAAATATTTATTTCAATTGGCAAAGCGTTATTTTATTTTCTGGTGTATTTTGCAGTGCAGTTTGCATTTATACCTGGATATGTTATTATTCTTATATTAACAGGAAAAATAGCTATTCTGAGCGGTGATGTAGAAAAGGTTCAGCAACAGATGACGGATCTGGTCACGGGTAAGGCTGTTCCTATAATGGTTATAACAAATACTCTTACAATTATTGCATTTCTGCTTATAACCCTGATAAGAAAGCATAAAATAAAAGAGGCATTTTACCTTAACCGTATACCTGCCGGATCGGTTTTTCTTATTATGCTTCTGGGCGTAATTATGAACCTCACTCTCAGTTATGGAATGGACTTTTTATCAAAAATATCCCCGGCTGTAGAAAAAACAATAAATGAATATAATGAATACGCATCATTTATGAATGAGGCAAGTTTACTTCCTCTTGTAATTCTTACAGTGATTTCTGCGCCTTTGACAGAAGAAATAATGTTAAGGTGTTTTATCTTTACAAGGCTCAGATACGGCATACCTGAGACTATTGCAGTAATAATGACATCAGTAGCATTCGGTTTGCTACATGGTCAGATATTCTGGGCGGTTTATGCCGCTGTAGTAGGAATATTACTGAATGTCGTGTTTATTAAATATAATTCATTATATGCAAATCTGTCAATGCATTTTGCGTTTAATGCTGCAAGCTTTATAATTATACCGGTTCTGTTTGATGTTCCTATTGTAGCTGAGGGTTTTATATTCGGAGCTTGTCTGGTTGTTGCGGCAATATTGATTTATGTTATTCTTAAGAAAAAAATAACACCTAGAATCCTCTGAATCCCTTTCCTATGATTTCACTGCTGTTTGTAATCATTATAAATGCAGATGGCTGATTGTCTTTTATGAAATTTCTCAGACTTACAGCCTGGCCTCTTTTAAGAACAGTAAGAATAACAAATTCCTGTTTGTGGGAATATGAGCCTTCTGCATTAAATTTTGTTGCACTTCTGTGAAGTTCATTATGAATAAAATAGCATATTGGATCAGGATCTGTGCAGACTATTGTAAAATATTTGCACAGATTTACGTTTTCTATTACAACATCTATTACAAGTGATTTGCATATAAGGCCGCAGAATGAATATAAACCTGTTTTTATATCAAATACAAAACAGGAAAGCGTTGTAATAACAAGGTCAACAATAAAAAGCGAGGTAGCTATATTTACATTAACATATTTCTTTAATATCATAGCAACAATATCCGTTCCTCCGCTTGAGGCACCGATATTAAAAAGAATTGCAGATGCAAATGACGGAATACCAATTGCAAATACCAGTTCAAGTACCGGTTCATCTGTAAGAGGTTCTGTAATCGGAACAAGCCAGTTAAGGATACTTATGGTTGCAGAAAACAATATACTTGCGTATACTGTTTTAATGCCTGATTTTTTTCCTAAAAAAATAAATCCAAGAACGATAAGTGCCATATTGATTATAAAAGTATATGTGCTTGCACTTATATCTGAAATTTCACTGAGAATAACAGCTATACCGGTTACTCCGCCAAATGTAAAATTATTTGGAAAACAGAAAATATAAATACCTGCTGCCATTGATAGTGTGGAAAAAGTCATCAGAAAAAACTCTACTGTTTTTTTGAAAAAATTTGTCTTTTTTTTCATAAAGATAACCCCATTTTTTATTTATTTATATTCGATTATAGCATAAAAAAGCTTATATGTATATGGCTTGGACATAATAATAAATAACTCAAACTTCGCACATCAAAAATAATTTCACATCTTGAAAATTCAAGGGTTCTCACAGTATAAAATAGCTTTTAATCGACAAACCACGTAGCATAACGGAACGCATAAATGCGTTCCCTAC